>NZ_JBFTEG010000050.1:0-1195 GCF_041027545.1 Pseudomonas zhanjiangensis
GGAAGGTCTGAATTAGCCCGGTATTTCCCACCGACTTCAGCCTTCGCCGTTTTTGAAAGCGGGCCGTCGATCAAAATCGACCAGATGGCCTACCCACTTTTTCGTTTTTGACCGTCGCGAGTACCTCGCGGCGACCTTTTCCCGCATTACAGACGCACCTCTCCTGCAGTCGCCAGCAAATGTCGACGCGCCATCCACAAGTTCGACAGCGCGAACAGCGTCATCAGCTGCGCGGTGTTCTTGGCCAGGCCGCGGAAGCGTACCTTCACGTAACCGAACTGGCGCTTGATCACCCTAAACGGATGCTCGACCTTGGCCCGCACCTGGGCCTTGGCCTTTTCGATCTTGCGCTTGGCTTTGTACAGTGCGCTGGTCTTACCCAGCTTCTTGTAGGTACTGCGGCGCACCGCGATCTGCCAGATCACTTTGCGGCCAACATGTTCGGAGCGCTTTTCGACACCGGTGTAGCCAGCATCGGCGCAGACCACGTTCTCCTCGCCATGCAGCAACTGGTCGACTTGGGTGACATCCGCCACGTTTGCCGCGGTGCCGACCATGCTGTGTACCAGCCCCGACTCGTCATCCACGCCGATGTGGGCCTTCATGCCGAAGTAGTACTGGTTGCCCTTCTTGGTCTGGTGCATCTCCGGGTCGCGCTTGCCGTCCTGGTTCTTGGTCGAACTGGGCGCATGGATCAGCGTGGCATCGACGATGGTGCCCTGGCGCAGCGACAGCCCCCGGTCACCGAGATAACCATTGATCACCGCCAGAATCCCGGCCGCCAACTCGTGTTTTTCCAACAGGCGCCGGAAGTTGAGGATGGTGGTTTCGTCAGGAATACGATCCAGACTCAGCCCGGCAAACTGGCGCAAGATGGTGGTCTCATACAGCGCCTCTTCCATGGCCGGATCGCTGTAGCCGAACCAGTTCTGCATCAGGTGAATACGCAGCATGGCCAGCAGCGGATAGGCGGGCCGACCACCTTCGCCCTTCGGGTAATGCGGTTCGATCAGGGCAATCAGACCCTTCCACGGCACCACCTGATCCATCTCGATCAGGAACAGTTCCTTGCGGGTCTGCTTGCGCTTGCCGGCGTACTCAGCATCGGCAAAGGTCATCTGCTTCATGGAAGAGCTCGAATGGTGGAATCGGCGTATTTCAGCAGATTCGGGAAGTCTTTTTCAGGCCATCCTTA
>NZ_JBFTEG010000051.1:0-1108 GCF_041027545.1 Pseudomonas zhanjiangensis
GTCGTGCGAACTACAGAGTGGCCAGGGCGGCAACGCCCAACACAGGCCGGATATACGAATGCAACCGCACTGACGACAGGGCTGGAAAAGCTATTGCTCACTGCTTGTGGGGAGAGTCCATATACCACTAGTTAGAAGCGGCTAAATGACCCACAGAATATCTTGCCCCTCAATAGAAATTTGCATGCATTCATACCCGCCGTTATCTGCCATGAGCTGCATTTCCATTCCATTTTCTAAACGCAAAATAATACTATTCTCTTGGAGCTGCCAGTCGACCATAGCAACGTTAAAGACTTTATAGAAGGCCGCGTCAGGCCATGTACCTTCTTCCCACTGTGCAATAGTTTCGCCGTGGGATTTGAGAATGACTTGCGACTGGATATTAAAATTAACCTTGCCGAAGCTGAATTGGATGTCGAATGGCCCAATGCGTAGCTGCGTTGTGCATTGGTCTATTGCTTCCGACAAGTCTAATTTTTTGGGTATTTGATACATAGTTTCTAACGTTTGGTTAAGGGGCGGGCTTTAGCCCGTCCCAGTGAGCGCAGCGAACGATTTGAACCACTAGTTAGGGGCCTGGTCACATTTTTTTGTTTTTAATGCTCTGGCTAGGAAGTAAATACCGCCAGCAAGACTTAGTTTTGAAATGCCACCAGTTATTCCAAGCACAACAGCGCCCGTTGCTGGCCATGGCTTGCCTAATTCAAAGTTTGTCTCTAAAAATATTTGCGCCAAAAAACCAAGCCCTAACGCGCCATTAAATGCAAATTGCATTATTAGTGAATAAGTGGCGTAGATGCCTATTAAAATTCCTGCTGTTTTATTTAGTGATACAAGAATTAGCAGCGCCAACCCAACCAAAAGCAGCCCCGCAGAGTAGTGGATTGCTATTTCGATATTTTGAAGAAGCAATGTAGGGCTCCTAACGTTTGGTTAAGGGGCGGGCTTTAGCCCGTCCCAGTGAGCGAAGCGAACGGTTTGAATGCTGTAATGGACTCTCCCCGCACCCCGGTTCTATACCGATAACGGTGTTGACTGTTCGCTGGGAGAGCGCTGATGAAACGCATAGCAGTTGATCTGGCCAAGTCCGTTTACCAGGTTGCCG
>NZ_JBFTEG010000052.1:0-1025 GCF_041027545.1 Pseudomonas zhanjiangensis
TGTGTAAACCCAGTACGTTGTTCAGTGGAAGTGGCGCGCGGCTAATGGGCGGGCTGTAACCGAGGCTGGCATGTGGGCGGTGCCAGTTGTAGTGGTGCAGCCATGGCAGCAGGAGGGCTGCGCGCTGTTCGGAGCTGTCGTAGCTGCGGGCATAGGCCCATTCGCGCAGACTGGTCTGGATGAAGCGCTCGGCCTTGCCGTTGGTGCGTGGCGTATAAGGTTTGGTGCGGAGGTGGCGCAGCCCCAATCGTCTGACCAGGCGCCGGAACTTGCGCGAGCCATAACAGCTGCCGTTGTCGGTCATGAGGCGGGTGAAGTGAATGCCCAGGCTGCGGTAGTAACGCAGGGCTTGAATTAGAGCCTGACACGCACTGCGGCCACGCTCATCAGAATGCAAACTGCTGAAGGCGATACGGCTGGCATCGTCGATGGCCACATGGACGAACTCCCAGCCCGCCCCGTTGGAGTTTTGCTGGCGGTCACCGGTGACCCGGTGGCCTGGTTTCCTGAAGCGCCCCAGCTTCTTGATATCCAGGTGCAGCAGATCGCCTGGCGTCGGGTACTCATAGCGCACCACCGGTGGCGCCGGCTCCAGTTCGGCCAGCCGATTCAAGCCGACCCGTCGCAGACGGCGAGCCACGGTGCTGACGGCCAGGCCCAGTTGCATCGCTATCTGCCGATAGGTATGGCGGGCACGGCGCCGCTCGATCAGCCGCTCCACCAGCGCATCGGGTGTTGCATGGGGACAGTGCTGTGGACGTGACGAGCGATCCCTCAAGCCGGCTTCGCCTTCCTCGCGAAAGCGCCGCAGCCATTTGTAGGCGGTTCGAACGCTCACTCCGGCGGCCTGGGCGGCTTCCTCGACCCGCAGGCCGTGATGAATTCGCTGAACCAAAAGGGCTCGACCGCGAGGGGTAAGACGGGCATGTTTATGCAGGTTCATTCGGGGCTCCTGGAAGGCTTGGTTGGTCGCACTTCCAGAATTCCGGGAATGCCCCGGATGAACAACCTACTGAGAGATCACA
>NZ_JBFTEG010000053.1:0-940 GCF_041027545.1 Pseudomonas zhanjiangensis
GTGCGTCCTACCGCCTCCTGGATGCAGTGAACTGGCCGAATGCTTTGCTGGTAGCGCTCAAGCATGCGGCGCCAGCCCAGGTAATTGGGGAGGTAGCGGGTGGCCACGCCATGAAAGCGGGTCATCCAGTTCTTCAGTCGACTGTGGTAGGCATTGACGTTCTGGATATGGAAAGCGCCTTGGCGTACGCGCTGGCCGGGGCGGGCATGCACGACCTGATGGGTGATGCCCTGCATCCGGGCGAAGCTGGCATAGACCGCTGCTCCGTCGGTGCAGAGTACGGACTCCTTGTCGATCAGCGGCGCCAACGCTTTTCGTACATGCACAGCATCGAGCTTGGCCAGTGTGAAGTCAGCGGTATGCCCCTCCCGGTCGCGCACCACCATCACCGGGATTTGGTCTTTACCCGTGCCCCGGGTCACGCTGACCCCTCCTCGTTTACGCGGCGGCCGCGGTAAGCGTCGCTGACCTTTGAATGACTCCAGAAAGAACGTCTCATCCACTTCGACAATTCCGGTCTCATGGGTGGCGTGATGCTCGGCGGCTGCCGCCAGGAAGCGGTGCCTCCAGAGAAACGCGGTGTTCTTACTAATGCCGCACACCTTGGCAGCCTTGCGCACGCTCAGCCCATTAATCAGTGCCTGGGCATAGTCTTTCCAGCGTTCGGGATAGTGCAGGCGGGCAAGGCCGGTTGCCGACAACGCGGTGCACGTCCGTCGGCAGCCACGGCAGCGATAGCGACGCAGACCACGCGACCAACCCCAGGGCGCGAGATGTCTCGCGGCGCCCTGGCAATGCGGGCAACTCTGCAACGTCGGCAGGTCATCAAGCACCGCTGTTGTGGGTGGGCTCTGCAGGGCTTGATGAAGCGTGGATTTCTGCTGGGGGCTGAGCTGGCCTAGTTGAGCCAGCCAGTGGTGAAAGGCTTGAGTATCCATGA
>NZ_JBFTEG010000054.1:0-674 GCF_041027545.1 Pseudomonas zhanjiangensis
ATCCGTATCACCAGCTCGTCGCTCGCCGTACTGCCGCCCACGCCCAGCACGCTGATCGTGACACTGTCATCGAAATACGTACCAGTGGCACCAGGCTTGCTGTCGTTGTCGATCGTCGCGGACAGCGTGTAGCTGTAGCTCACCACGCCCGTGGCCGCGTTGTAGTTGGTCAACGTCAGGTTGCCTTCGCCGGTATTGACCACCTGATTGGTCGTCGACAAGGCCAGCAGTTGCGCCAGACTGAAGGTCGAACCACCCACGGTGACACTGGCAATACCATCGGTCGCCGTGACCGTGAACGACCCCGTGACGGTCTCGCTGGTATCACCTAGCGACGTCAGGCCATGCTCGTAGACCGTCGCATCCGGCCCTTCGGCCACCAGCGTCACCACGCTGGCGCTGTCGTCCGCCCCGGTAATGGTAATCGTCAGCTTGGCCGAACTCGGATCCCCGTCCGCATCCTGCATGGTGTAATACAGGTCGTAACTCAGGGTGCTGCCCGACGTCAGCGCTTGCACCGCCGCCAGGCTGTTATCCAACGTGAAGCTGTAGGCACCGTCACTGCCCAATGTCAGCACGCCGTAGGTGCCCAGCGCAGTCACCGCCGCACTGTTGTCATGGCCCACTGCACTCCAGGCGGTAAATTCCTTCGGTGCGTCCGCTCCGGCACTGTC
>NZ_JBFTEG010000055.1:0-663 GCF_041027545.1 Pseudomonas zhanjiangensis
GGATGACCCGCTTTCATGGCGTGGCCACCCGCTACCTCCCCAATTACCTGGGCTGGCGCCGCATGCTTGAGCGCTACCAGCAAAGCATTCGGCCAGTTCACTGCATCCAGGAGGCGGTAGGACGCACAGCGCAACACGCTATTGGGACATAGCCAAAAAAAAGCCCCAGCGAACCTCGTGAGGGCGGGGGCGAAATACTCTCATTTAAGGAGAGCTCAGTGTGTCGGTTGCTGACAGTGCCTGCAGGATTACTGTCTGATGGCGCTAGCTTGCCTGGGTTCGGCTCCTGCTGGTGTTCGTAAAGCGACGGCAGGCGTGTCGAAAGCGCCTTGTTCTTTTCTTGCGAACGCTCTGCTGTAGGCTTGGTCACTGTCCGCGCCGCTTCGGAGGCATCTAACAGTTGATGAGTGAGCCCTGACTTCGGAATCCTGTGGTTTGCAGCGGTAGCTGCCGCGGCATTGAGGGACAGCGCTGTAGTGGGCTCGCGATGGTTTCGGTTGGCCTATGGCGATTTTCAATTAAAAGCTTGACCGCTACCTTGTGGTGCCTATAATGCGCACCACTTCCGGCGCAGGCCTTTCGGAAAACCTCTTGTAGATCAATTGGTTATCTTGTTTTTAGGGCTTGCGGCACGGCGAAAGCCGTGTAGAATGCGCCGGGCTG
>NZ_JBFTEG010000056.1:0-642 GCF_041027545.1 Pseudomonas zhanjiangensis
TCGTCACGGGTCATGGGACCTGTGGTGTCCTGGGAACCGACGGTGGTCATCTTCGGTTCGCAGTAGGTGCCCGGACGCACGCCGGTCACGCCGCAGGCCTTGCCGACCATCTTCTGCGCCAGGGTGAAGCCCTTGCCGCTGTCAGCCGGTTGTTCCGGCTTCTTGAACAGGTCGACCGGGCCCAGGCCCAGTTCGGCGCGGGCCTTGTCGGTCAGGCCGCGGCCTACGATCAGCGGAATACGGCCGCCAGCGCGGACTTCGTCGAGCAAAACCTCGGTCTTCAGTTCGAAGGTGGTGATGACCTCGTCGCTGCCGTGCTTGCAGACCTTGCCGGCGTACGGGTAGACGTCGATCACGTCGCCCATGTTGAGGTTCGACACGTCGAATTCGATCGGCAGGGCGCCGGCGTCTTCCATGGTGTTGTAGAAGATCGGGGCGATCTTGTTGCCGAAGCAGAAACCACCGGCACGCTTGTTCGGCACATAGGGGATGTCGTCACCGAAGAACCACAGCACCGAGTTGGTGGCGGACTTGCGCGAGGAGCCAGTACCGACCACGTCGCCGACGTAGGCGACCGGGAAGCCCTTGGCCTTGACTTCTTCGATCTGCTTGAGCGGGCCGATGGCGCCTTGCTGCTCGGGC
>NZ_JBFTEG010000057.1:0-566 GCF_041027545.1 Pseudomonas zhanjiangensis
TGTAGTGGTCTACTGATCCCGGACACCGATTTAGGCGAAAATCCTCGCCGTGAGAGAGGTGTCTGATGAGCAAACAACGACGTACGTTTTCCGCCGAGTTCAAACGCGAGGCAGCCGCCTTGGTGCTGGATCAAGGCTACAGCCATATCGAGGCCTGCCGTTCGCTGGGAGTGGTGGACTCGGCGTTACGCCGCTGGGTGAAACAGCTCCAGGATGAGCGCCAGGGAGTCACCCCGAAGAGCAAGGCGCTGACGCCCGAGCAGCAGAAGATCCAAGAGCTGGAAGCCCGGATCAGCCGGCTGGAGCGGGAGAAAGCGATATTAAAAAAGGCTACCGCTCTCTTGATGTCAGACGAACTCGATCGTACGCGCTGATAGACCAGTTGAGTGAGCAGGAGCCGGTAGAAGTGGTCTGTTCAGCCTTCGATGTGGCGCGGTCTTGCTACTACGCCCATCGCCTTCGACGTCGCCGTGTCGATGCTCGTCGTGTTGCACTACGTAGCCAGGTCAACCAGTTGTTCAGTCAGAGTCGAGGCTCGGCCGGTAGCCGGAGCATCCTGGGCATGC
>NZ_JBFTEG010000058.1:0-503 GCF_041027545.1 Pseudomonas zhanjiangensis
TGCTACTACGCCCATCGCCTTCGACGTCGCCGTGTCGATGCTCGTCGTGTTGCACTACGTAGCCAGGTCAACCAGTTGTTCAGTCAGAGTCGAGGCTCGGCCGGTAGCCGGAGCATCCTGGGCATGCTGCGCGAGGGTGGCGTGAAAATTGGTCGGTTTCGTGTACGCCGGCTGATGCGTGAGTTGGGCCTGGTTAGCAAGCAGCCGGGCTCGCACGCCTACAAGCAGGCCACGGTTGAACGACCAGATATTCCAAATCGCCTGAATCGCGAGTTCACGACCGAAACGCCCAATCAGGTCTGGTGTGGCGACATCACCTACGTCTGGGCGCAAGGCCGCTGGCATTACCTGGCAGCGGTGTTGGACTTGCATGCGCGGCGTGTAGTCGGCTGGGCGTTCTCCGCCAAGCCGGATGCCGAGCTGGTGATCAAGGCACTCGACATGGCGTATGAGCAGCGCGGCAAACCGCAGCAGGTACTGTTCCATTCAGATCAGGGCAGCCA
>NZ_JBFTEG010000059.1:0-501 GCF_041027545.1 Pseudomonas zhanjiangensis
CGACTTGCATGTGTTAGGCCTGCCGCCAGCGTTCAATCTGAGCCATGATCAAACTCTTCAGTTCAATACTGCTTGGGTTTTGAGAAAACCCTAAACTTGGCTCAGCAATCGCAAATCTCTTAATTAAAAGAGTAACTCTCGAATTAACGAGTGTTGCTTTGTGATGCTGATAATCATTTGACTACCAGTCTTACCTCACAAGCACCCACACGAATTGCTTGATTCAGTTGTTAAAGAGCAGTTGGTTAAGTCTTTCGTCTCAACCGAGGCGCGCATTCTACAGCAACCTCTTCTTCCGTCAAGCTGTTTTTCGAATCTCTTTCCGAAGAAAGTGCTTTCTACTCAACCGCTTGCGCCTCCGATCAGCTTCTAGCTCCTCGTCAGCGGGAGGCGAATTCTACAGCGTTTCAATCCGCTGTCAACCGCCCTTTTCATCCGCTTTCGATCACCTCGATCGAAGCGCCAACAGGATCAAACCACCACCCCGTCAGCCCGGCGCAT
>NZ_JBFTEG010000006.1:0-225659 GCF_041027545.1 Pseudomonas zhanjiangensis
GGCTCGACCGCGAGGGGTAAGACGGGCATGTTTATGCAGGTTCATTCGGGGCTCCTGGAAGGCTTGGTTGGTCGCACTTCCAGAATTCCGGGAATGCCCCGGATGAACAACCTACTGAGAGATCACACCTAGCGGCCTGCCAGTTTCCTTGCGGCGCAATGGCGCCGCCACTGCTCAGCGCAGCTCGAGGCGCCCCTCCGTGAACTGCTCCGGCCAGTCGCGGCGGGTGAACACCTGGCCCTGCTCGCGCACGCGTCGTACCCCATCCAGATCCAGCTCGCAGTGCAGCCACTGACTCGCCGCCGGGCACAGTTCGGCGCTCTCGGCGAGCACCCCGTTGGCCGGCAGGCCATAGTCCGGCGGCAGGTACAGGGCGGCGCGACCGATGTTCTCGTCCAGCGCCGGCGACCAGGGCGCCAGGCCGACCGTGGGCGACTGCAGCACGGCGATCTGGTTTTCCAGGGCGCGGGCCTGGGCGCCGATGCGCACCCGGTGGAAGCCGGCCTCGGTGTCGGTGCAGCTGGGCGCCAGGATCAGGTCGACGCCGGCCTCGGCCAGCTGGCGCGCCAGCAGCGGGAATTCGTTGTCGTAGCAGATCAGGATGCCCAGCTTGCCCAGAGCGGTGTCGAACACCCGCAGGCCGCTGCCGGCCTCGATGAGCCACTGCTCGCGCTCGAAACGGGTCATGATCAGCTTGTCCTGGCTGCCCAGATTGCCCTCGGGACCGAACAGCCAGGCGCGATTGCGGTAGCGACCGTCGGCGTCCAGCACCGGCAACGAGCCCGGCTGCAGGTAGATGCCCAGGCGCTTGGCCAGCGCCTCGCAGAGCGCCAGCCAGGCCGGCAGCAGCGGCTGGATGCCGGCGATCGAGGCCTGCAGGTCGCCGCGCTGGGCGGCCGGCAGCTGGCCACTGAGCACCAGGCCGGCGTATTCGGGCAACAGCAGCAGCTGCGCGCCCTGCCCGGCCGCCTCTTCGCACAGGCCGGACAGGTGCTCGACGTAGGCCGGCCAGCTCTCCAGCAGGTCGATATGGTACTGGCAGGCGGCGAGCCGGATCATGGACGAATGTCCTTGACCCAGAACGACATCGGCTTGGCCGACTGGCCAGACTCGTCCAGGTCCTGCCAGCTCAGCTCGGTGCGCAGCTCCGGATGGTGGCTGTAGCCGCGGTGATTCCAGAACGCGTCCAGCGGCTCGTAGTCCGCCGGCCGCCGCGGGTGGTCCAGCGGCCGCTCGACCGATGCGAAGGCACAGAAATCGAAACGGCCCAGGCGCCGGGCATAGCCCTCGCGCTTGGCGAAGAAGCCGACGCCCAGGCCATGGCCGCGGTATTGCGGCAGCAACACCGACTCGCCGTAGTAGAAGACCCGGTCGACATCCCAGCCGGCCTCGGCGAAGGGCCGCTTGAACTCGTCGATCTCATCGCTCAGCGGCAGGCCGGTGGAGGCGCCGACCACCTGGCCCTCCTCCAGCACCAGCACGAACAGGCTGTCGGGTGAGCGGGCGTAGGTCTGCAGGTACTCGGCCTCGTACTCCAGCGAACCGTCGTAGAGGTAGGGAAACTCACGAAAGACTTCGATGCGCAAACGCGCCAAGTCATCGATGTAGGGCGCAATCGCAGCGCCGTGCAGCAGCCGGAGGTCCATAGGCAGGTCGTTCCGTCGCAGGGAGGTGACGCAGGCAGCTAAGCCAGCATGAAGACCCGACCCTATCATGTCGCCTCATTCGGACTTACCCCATTGCGACTGGAGCATTGCCATGACCGCTACCGAACTGGTGCAGGCCTACTACGACGCCTTCAACGCCGGCGACATGCCCGCCTTCCTCGCCCTGCTCAGCGAGGACGTGGTGCACGATATCAACCAGGGCGAGCGCCAAGTCGGCAAGGCCACCTTCGCCGCCTTCATGGACAAGATGAACCGCTGCTACCGCGAACGCCTGAGCGACATCGTGGTCATGCAGAACCAGGACGGCAGCCGCGCCGCCGCCGAGTTCGTGGTGCATGGCGAATACCTGGCCGACGACGAGGGCCTGCCGCCGGCCCAGGGCCAGACCTACCTGCTGCCGGCCGGCGCCTTCTTCGAGATCGAAGCAGGCAAGATCAAGCGCATCAGCAACTACTACAACCTCAACGACTGGATCGCCCAGGTCGCTTGAGCCCTGGCCCTGGCTCGGGCAAGCTGCCGGCAGCGACCCCGAGCGAATCCCGATGTCCGACAGCGACTTTCCCGACGGCCCCGAGCAATCCGCGCTGACCCGCGAGGTGGTGCTGCGCTATCACCAGAGCTGGAAGCAGCGCGACCTCGAGGCAGTGCTGGCGCTGTACCACCCGGACGTCGAGTACCACGACTTCTTCCTCAACCGCTGCCTGCGCCTGGCCGACTTGCGCGACTATGTGCGCAGCAGCATGCCGCGCCAGCCGGACGAAGCCCTGGAACACTGCGACCGCATCCGCGTCGACGGCCACAGCGCCTTCATCCAGTACCGCATCAGCCTGCACGCCGGCGAGGGCCTGACCTCGTTCCGCGCCAGCGAAGCGATCACCGTGCGCGACGGGCTGATCTGGCGCATCCATGAATACGCCTCGCTGCTGCGCGGCGAGTCCACCGCGGCCGCCAGCCGCGCGCCGGCCCTCGGCAAGCTGGGCCTGTCGGCGCGCCAGCTGGGTTTCATGGCCCGCGACCTGCAGGACTACTTCCAGCAGCACCAGCCCTTCCTCGATCCCGAGCTGAGCCTGCAGCAGGTGGCCGATGCCACCGGCTACAGTCGCAACCAGATGTCCTACCTGCTCAACCAGGTGCTCGGCCAGAGCTTCTACCGCTACCTCAACCAGGCGCGCCTGCAGTACCTGCTGGCCGGCCTGGAACAGGGCCACGACCCCAGACGTGACGACGCCCGACGCATCGACGAGCTGGCCTTCGCCGCCGGCTTCAATTCGCTGTCGGCCTTCTACAGTTGTTTTCGCCGCCACACCGGGCTGTCGCCCAAGGCCTACCTCAAGCAGCGTTCCGCGCGGACCCGCACGCACGACAGCGACTGAGCCGAGCGCCTAGGCTGCGCTCATCTTCCGTTTGCCGTGGAGCACCGAGATGAACGACTGGCGCCGCATCAGCCTGTGGATGGAGCAACTGGAGGAACCGCTGCGGCCACGGGCGAGCCTGGCGGCCGAACTGCAGGCCGACGTGGCGATCGTCGGCGCCGGCTACAGTGGCCTGTGGACCGCCTACTACCTCAAGCGCCAGGCGCCGCAGCTGCGCATCGTCATCCTCGAGGCGCAGATCGCAGGCTTTGGCGCCTCCGGGCGCAACGGCGGCTGGCTGATCGGCGACCTGCTCGGTTCCGAGCGCCTGCTCGCCGGCCTGCCCAGCGAACAGCGCCAGGCCAGCCACCAGCTGCTGCACGGCATTCCCGACGAGGTGGCGGCGGTGCTGCGGCGCGAGGCCATCGCCTGCGACTACCGCAAGGGCGGCGTGCTCTATTGCGCGGCGCGCTACCCGGAACAGCGCGAGCGCCTGCAGCAACAGCTGCAGGATCATCGCCAGGCCGGCCTCGGCGAGGACGACTACCGCTGGCTGGAACCGGCCCAGCTGGCCGAGCAGCTGCGCATCGCCGGCGGCCTCGGCGCGCTCTACTCGCCGCACTGCGCGACCATCCAGCCGGCGCGCCTGGCCCGAGGCCTGGCGCGCTGCGTGGAAGACCTGGGCGTGCAGTTGTTCGAGCTCAGCGCCGTGACCGACTGGCAACCGGGCCTGCTGCGCACCGCCGAGGGCAGCGTGCGCGCCGACTGGATAGTGCCGGCGCTGGAAGGCTACGCCGCCAGCCTGCCGCCGCTGGGTCGCCACCAGCTGCCGGTGCAGAGCCTGCTGGTGGCGACCGAGCCGCTGCCGGCCGAGACCTGGGCCGAGCTCGGCCTGGAACGCGGCCAGGCCTTCTGCGAGAACAGCCGCCAGGTCACCTACGGCCAGCGCACGGCCGACGACCGCCTGGTGTTCGGCGCCCGTGGCGGCTACCGCTTCGGCGGCCGCCTGCGCCAGGACTTCAACCTCAGCGAGGCCGAGCGCGACCTGCGCCGCTACCTGTTCGGCGAGCTGTTCCCCCAGCTCAGGAACGTGCGCCTGAGCCACGCCTGGGGCGGCAACCTGGGCATGGCCCGACGCTTCCACCCACACATGCTCGCCGACCGGCGCAGCGGTATCGCCCTGGCCGGCGGCTATGGCGGCGAGGGGGTGGGCGCCAGCAACCTCGGCGGGCGCACCCTGGCCGACCTGATCCTCGGCCGCGACAGCCTGCTGACCCGCCAGCCCTGGGTACTCGCCGATACCGCCCTGGACAGCCTGCCGCGCTGGGAACCGGAGCCCTGCCGCTGGCTCGGCTACAACGCCGTCATCCAGAGCTTCGTCCACGAGGACCGGGTGCTCGCCGACCCGCACAGCCCGCCCTGGCGCCGCCGCCTGGCCGCGCGCCTGGCCGCCGCCATGGAAGGCCTGATGCGCTGACCGGCGCCTTTTAGCAGAGCCAGCAATCCCCCGGGCCGGCCACCGCCGGCCCGGCTTGTCCAGCCCATGCCCAGCCGCTGGGCCCACCGCCCCACCGGAGACGCCATGACCATCAGCCACTTCAAGCACACCGCCAGCTGCCCGCTGGCCGAAGCCAACCCGGTCGCCGTGCCGCTCAGCCAACCGCCGGCGGTCACCCGGGTGACCGCGGTGGAACGCAGCGACGGCGTCGAGACCGGCATCTGGGAATGCAGCCCGGGCCGCTGGCGCCGGCAGATCCTGCAGCAGGAGTTCTGCCACTTCATCAGCGGCCGCTGCACCTTCATTCCCGATGAGGGCGAGCCCCTGGAGATCGAGGCCGGCGACGCCGTGCTGTTCCCGGCCAACACCAGCGGCATCTGGGACATCCAGGAGACCCTGCGCAAGAGCTACGTGCTGATCTTCTGACGGTCGCCGCGCCCGAGGCACCCCGCGCCGGGAGTGCCCGGTTGCATTTATCCAGCGCGCTTAATTCTGCGTTAAGACTCAGCGGCGACACTCACACCCAAGCTAAACGATGAGGTTTTCAAAATGGACCTGGCTTGGGTGCATCAGCACAAACCCTTGGCCCAGATCGGCCGTGAGCGGCCGCTGAGCCTGTTCCTTGCGCCACCCGAGAGCCCGCGCCGGGCCGTCTTCGAGACGTTCATCCGCGAGCGCTTCGCCGCCCAACATGGCGCCCGCGTGCGCCATTTCATGCCCTGCCTGCTGGGTCTGGAGGACAGCGACGGGCAACTGCTCGGCGCCGTCGGCCTGCGCAGCGGGGCGATTCGCCCGCTGTTCCTCGAGCGCTACCTGCAGCAGCCGGTCGAGACGGTGATCGCCGCCCAGCACGGCCTCACCCCGCCGGCCCGCGAGCAGCTGGTCGAGGTCGGCAACCTGGCTGCCGGCAACCCCGGCGCGGCGCGCCTGCTGATAGTCGCGCTGACCGACCTGCTGGTGGCCCTGGGTTATCGCTGGGTGTGCTTCACCGGCACCCTGGGCCTGCTCAACAGCTTCCAGCGCCTGGGCCTGCAGCCGCTGCCACTGGGCGCGGCCGATCCGGCCTGCATGGGCGAGGAGCGGGTCGACTGGGGCCACTACTACGACAACCAGCCGCAGGTGATGGCCGGCGACATCTATGCCGGGCACCAGCGCCTGCTGCAGCTGGGCGTGTACCCGCGCCTGGGCCTGCAAACCTTCTATGCCACGGAGGGCCTGCCGGATGTGGCCTGCCGCTGAAACCCTGTTCAGCGCCCTGCAGCAGCAGGGCGAGCGCCCTGCCTTGAGCGAAGGCGAACGGTGCCTGAGCTATCGCCAACTGCTCGATGCAGTCGACCAGCGCAGCCAGCTGCTGCAGCACCTGGGCGCCCGGCGGGTGGCCCTGGCCCTGGACAACGGCATCGACTGGCTGCTCTGGGACCTGGCGACGCTGCGCGCCGGGCTGGTCTGCGTGCCCGTGCCGGGCTTCTTCTCCGAGGCGCAGCAGCGCCATGTGCTGGACAGCGCCGGCGTCGACTGCCTGATCGGCGCGCCCAGCCCCCGGCTGCAGGCACTGGGCTTCGCCGAGAGCCACAGCGGCCTGCTGCAGCGCCCGCAGCCCCAGGCCGCCGAGCTGCCGAGCGGCACCTGCAAGATCACCTACACCTCGGGCACCACCGGCCAGCCCAAGGGCGTCTGCCTGGACGCCGCAACCCAGCTGCAGGTGGCCCTGAGCCTGGTCCGGGCCAGCGCCAGTTGCGCGGTCGAACGGCACCTGTGCGTGCTGCCGCTGGCCACCCTGCTGGAGAACATCGCCGGGGTCTACGCGCCGCTGCTGGCCGGCGCCCGCATCGACCTGCTGGCGCTGGCCGAGGTCGGCCTGCAGGGCGCCAGCGGCTTCGACCTGGCGCGCTTTCTCGGTGCCCTGAACCGGCTCCAGCCGCACAGCCTGATCCTCCTGCCACAGCTGCTGCTGGCGCTGGTCAGCGCCGCCGAACGCGGCCTGCCGCTGCCCAGATCACTGCGCTTCATCGCAGTCGGCGGCGGCCGGGTGGCGCCGCAACTGCTGCAGCGCGCCGACGCCCTGGGCTTGCCGGTGTTCGAAGGCTATGGCCTGTCCGAGTGCGCCTCGGTGGTCTGCCTGAATACCCCGGAAAACCGCCGCATCGGCACGGTCGGCGCGCCGCTGGAGCACCTCGAGGTGCGCCTGGCCGAGGACGGCGAGGTGCTGGTCAAGGGGCCGCGCATGCTCGGCTATCTGGGTGAACCGGCGCCCGCCGGCGACTGGCTGGGCACCGGCGACCTTGGCCATTTCGACGGCCTGTTCCTGGTCCTGCATGGGCGCAAGAAGCACCAGTTCATCACCGCCTACGGCCGCAACGTCAACCCGGAATGGGTGGAGGCCGAGCTGGTCCAGCAACTGCCGATCGCCCAGGCCTGGCTGCATGGCGAGGCGCTGCCGGCCAATGTCGCGGTGCTGGTGCCGCGCTTCGCCGAGACCGGCGACGAGGAACTGGCCGAGGCGGTCGAGCGGGTCAACCGCCAGCTGCCCGACTACGCCCGGGTGCACCACTGGCTGCGCGCCGAACAGCCGTTCAGCGCCGCCAACGACCTGGCCACCGCCAATGGCCGCCTGCGCCGCGGCGCCCTGCTGCAACACTACCAAACGGCCATCGGCAAGCTGCTGGCCGACGAATCCTGCTACGGAGATGCCCGATGAGTTTCTATGACAGCCTGCTCGAACAGACCCGCGCCGAGCGCGACTACCTGCTCGGCGCCCCGATCATCCAGCAGGCCATGGCCGGCACGGTCGCGCTGCCCAGCTATGTCGCCTTCCTCGGCGAGGCCTACCACCACGTCAAGCACACGGTGCCGCTGCTGATGGCCTGCGGCGCGCGCCTGCCCGAGCGCCTGGAGTGGCTGCGCGAGGCGATCGCCGAGTACATCGAGGAGGAGTACGGCCACCAGGAGTGGGTGCTCAACGACATTCGCGCCTGCGGCGCCGACGCCGAGGCGGTGCGCGCCGGCACGCCGAAACTGGCCACCGAGCTGATGGTCAGCTACGTCTACGACCGCATCGCCCGGCACAATCCGGTGAGCTTCTTCGGCATGGTCCAGGTGCTGGAAGGCACCAGCATCGCCCTGGCCACCCAGGTCGCCGGGATCATCCAGGACAGGCTGCAACTGCCGGCCAAGGCCTTCAGCTACCTGAGCTCCCACGGCAGCCTCGACCTTGAGCACATCGAACTGCTCAAGGGCCTGATGAACCGCCTCGAGGAGCCCGCCGACCAGGCCGCCGTGGTGCACACCGCCAAGGTGGTCTACCGCCTGTATGGCGAGATGTTCCGCAGCCTGCCACTGGCCAGCGGGGAACGCCCATGAAGCTGTCCGACTGCCGGGCCCTGATCACCGGCGCCAGTGGCGGCATCGGCCAGGCGCTGGTCGAACGGCTGGTCGCCGAGGGCGCCCGGCTGCTGCTGGTGGGTCGTCAGCTGCAGCCGCTGCAGGCCCTGGCCCAGCGCTTCCCCGGCCAGGTCGAGGTGCTCCAGGCCGACATCGCCGAGCGCAGCGGACGCGAGGCGGTGGTGACCGCCGCGCAGCGCTTCGGCGGCCTGAACTGCCTGATCAACGGCGCCGGGGTCAACCGCTTCAGCCTGCTCGAGCAGCATGACGAGCAGGCCATCGCCGAGCTGATCGGCCTCAACGTCACCGCCACCCTGCAACTGACCCACCGCCTGCTGCCGCTGCTGCGCCAGCAGGGTCGGGCCCTGGTGATCAACCTCGGCTCGACCTTCGGCTCGATCGGCTACCCCGGCTTTGCCGCCTACTGCGCCAGCAAGTTCGCCCTGCGCGGCTTCTCCGAGGCGCTGCGCCGCGAGCTGGCCGACACTCAGGTCAAGGTCCTCTATTTCGCCCCCCGCGCCACCCGCACGACGATGAACGCGGCCAACGTGGTGGCGATGAACGACGAGCTCAACGTCGCCATGGACGACCCGCAGAGCGTCGCCGGCCAACTGGTCGCGGCGATCAAGCGCGAACAGGACGAGTCCTACCTCGGCTGGCCGGAGAAACTCTTCGTACGCATCAACAGCCTGCTGCCGCGCGTGGTCGATCAGGCACTGCGCAAGCAGCTGCCGATCATCCAGCGCTTCGCCAGGAGCAAGCATTGAGCGGGTCGACCATCGCGCCTGCGCACGCCCCTAACAGCCGCCTGCTGCCGCGCGTGGTTGATCAGGCGCTGCGCAAGCAGTTGCCGATCATCCAGCGCTTCGCCCGCAACAAACACTGACAAGGAGCCTTCCATGAACCTCATTCGTAACGCCCTGTGCAGTCTGCTGTGCCTCGCCAGCCTGCCGTCCTTCGCCTTGAGCGAGCAGGGTCAGCAACAATTGCAGCAGCTGCAGAGCCGCTGGGCCGAGATCAACTACCAGCTGCCGGAGAAGCAGCGCGAGGCCGCCTTCGCCAAGCTCAGCGAGCAGGCCCAGCAGGCGGTCAGCGCCGAGCCCAAGGCCGCCGAGCTGCTGATCTGGCGCGGCATCATTCTCAGCACCTACGCCGGCGCCAAGGGCGGCCTCGGCGCCCTGGGGCTGGTCAAGCAGGCCAAGGCCAGCCTGGAACAGGCGCTGGACGCCGATCCCGAGGCCCTCTCCGGTTCGGCCTATACCAGCCTGGGCAGCCTCTACTATCAGGTGCCGGGCTGGCCGATCGGCTTCGGCGACGACGACAAGGCCGAGGCCCTGCTCAAGCGCGCCCTGAGCATCAACCCCAACGGCATCGACCCCAACTACTTCTACGGCGACTTCCTGCAGCGCAACAAGCGCTACGACGAAGCCAGGGCGGTGCTGCAGAAGGCCCTGCAGGCGCCAGCCCGCCCCGGCCGGGCGCTGGCCGACCAGGGCCGGCGCAAGGAAATCGAGGCCCTGCTGGCCAAGGTGCAGAGCAAGCTGGACTAAGTGCCGGGCGGCGGGCTTGAATAGGGAAAAAAGGGAGTAGCCCGATGCGCATTCTGCTGGTCGAAGACGACAAGGCCCTCGGCGAGGGCATTCGCACCGCCCTCAAGCCCGAGGGCTATACCGTCGACTGGGTCCAGGACGGCGCCAGCGCGCTGCATGCCCTGAGCCACGAAAGCTTCGAGCTGGCGGTGCTCGACCTCGGCCTGCCGCGCATGGATGGCCTGGAGGTGCTCAGGCGCCTGCGCGCCGCCGCCAACCCGGTGCCGGTGCTGGTGCTGACGGCGCGCGACGCCACCAGCGATCGCATCGCCGGACTGGACGCCGGCGCCGACGATTACCTGGTCAAGCCCTTCGATGTGGCCGAACTCAAGGCGCGCCTGCGCGCCCTGCTGCGGCGCAGCTTCAACCGCCCGCAGCCGGCCCTGGAGTACCGCGGCATCAGCCTCGACCCGGTCAGCCAGGCGGTGGCCTTCCAGGGCCAGGCGGTCAACCTGCCGCGCAAGGAGTTTCTCCTGCTGCACGAACTGATCGCCCAGCCGGGCCGGGTGCTGACCCGCGACAAGCTGCAGCAGGCCCTCTACGGCTGGGGCGAGGAAGTCGAGAGCAATGCCCTGGAGGTACACGTGCACCACCTGCGCAAGAAGTTCTTTCCCGAGCTGATCCGCACCGTGCGCGGGGTCGGCTACCTGGTGGACAAGGCCTGATGCGCTCGATCCGCGCACGCACCCTGCTGCTGGTGCTGGGCCTGCTCGGCCTGACCACCAGCCTGATTTCCTACAAGAGCTACCGCGACGCCCAGCACGAGATCGAGGAGCTGTTCGATGCCCAGCTGGCGCAGACCGCGCGTCTGCTCGAGGGCATGGTCAGCCGCGAGATGCCGGCCGATGCGCGCCAGCTCATCCAGGCGGCGCTCGATCAGGCGGTGCAGGCGCCGGTGGACGACGAGGACGACGATGAGGGCAGCCCCGGTGGCCATCCCTACGAAGGCAAGCTGGCCTTCCAGGTGCTCGATGGCCACGGCCAGGTGCTGCTGCAATCGGCCAGCGCCCCGGCCGGGGTGCTCGAGCAGATGGTCGGCGATTTGCAACGCCAGGATCACCAGGCGCCGGTACTGGCCCCCGGCGAGCCACTGGCGAAGATCGCCGAGCACCTGGCCGGCTACCACCGCGTGCGGGTGGGCCAGTACCGCTGGCGCCTGTTCATCCTCCACGACCTGCGCGACAGCCACTGGATTCTGGTCGGCGAACGCGCCGACGTGCGCGGCGAGCTGGTGGCGAAGGTCGCCCTGCGCAGCCTGCTGCCCGACCTGATCGGTCTGCCGCTGCTGGCCCTGCTGGTGTGGCTGGCGGTGGGCTGGGGCCTGCGCCCGCTGCAGCGCATGGCCGAGCTGATCAAGGCGCGGGCGCCGGACAACCTGGCGCCGCTGGTGCTCTCGCCGCTGCCGGTCGAGCTGGAGCCTATGGGCGCCGCGCTCAACCGCCTGCTGTTGCAGGTCAATCAGCTGCTCGACCAGGAAAAGCGCTTTATCGCCGATGCCGCCCATGAGCTGCGCACACCGCTGGCGGTACTGCGCATCCACGCGCAGAACGCCCAGGACGCCCGTGACCCGGCCGACCGCGAAGAAGCCCTGCAGCAGCTGGGCGGCGGCGTCGAGCGCGCCACCAGGGTGGTGACCCAGCTGCTGACCCTGGCGCGCCTCGATCCCAATGTGGCGCCGCTGGCCATGGTCGAACTCGACCTGCTCGGCTACCTGCGCAACGAGCTGGCCGAGCTCACCCCGCTGGCCCTCGAACGTCAGCAGGAGCTGACCCTGGAGGCCGCCGAGCCGGGCGATTATCGCCTGCTCGCCGACGCTCCCAGCCTGGGCACCCTGCTGCAGAACCTGGTGGGCAACGCGCTGCAGTACAGCCCGAGCGGCGGGCGCATCCAGGTGCTGCTCGAGGCCCAGGCCGACGAGCTGGTGCTGCGGGTACAGGACAGCGGTCCCGGGGTGGCCGAGGCGCAGCGCGAGAAACTGTTCGAGCGCTTCTACCGCCAGGGCCAGGGCCAGGGCCAGGGCGCCGGCCTCGGCCTGTCGATCGTGCGGCGGGTGATCGAACTGCACCGTGGCAGCATCCGCCTCGACGACTCGCCGCTGGGCGGGCTGGAGGTCTGCGTGCGCCTGCCACGCAGGCGTTCCGAGCAGCGCTAGCGGCGAGCCAGAGCCGCCGACGACCACCTGGGCTATTCGCCGATTCCTTGACCCACGTTATGACTTGCACTGAAAAGGTGCAGGACAATTCGGCGCGTACCGGCTGCCTGCCCGGCCCATCGCCCCATCACAGCGTCCAAGCGCATGAAACGACTCGTCCTGCAAAGAAAATTCTGGCCACTGCCGCTGCTCCTGTGGAGCGCGCTGGTGCTGGCCTCCTTCATCTGGAACTGGCAAAGCCTGGATAGACACACCCTGGACCTGGCCGCCAGTCAGTCGAGCTTCGTGTTCAAGGTGGTGGAATCGGTGCGCCTGTGGAATGCGCGCCACGGCGGCGTCTACGCCCTGGTCGACGACAACAACCAGCCCAACCCCTACCTGAAGGTTGCCGAGCGCGACCTGACCTCCACCAGCGGCCGTGCCCTGACCCTGCTCAATCCCGCCTACATGACGCGCCAGCTGGCCGAGGTGGTCAACGAGTTGAGTGGCGTGCGCATGCACCTGACCAGCCTCAAGCTGTTGAACCCCGGCAATGCCGCCGACTCCTGGGAAACCGGCGCCCTGCAGGCCTTCGAGCGCGGCGAGCAGAGCCGGCTGGAGCTGGTCGGCGACAGCGACCAGCAGCTGGTGCGCTACATGGCTCCACTGTACGTCGAGCCCGAATGCCTGCAGTGCCATGGGCACCAGGGCTACCGGCTCGGCGATGTCAGCGGCGGCCTCAGCGTCAGCTACTCCGCCGCCCCGCTGTTGCAAAGCGCGCAACCCGGTCGGCGCAACCTGATCTGGGCCCATGGCGGCACCTGGCTGCTGGTGTCGCTGATGCTGCTCCTGGGCCTGGCGCAGGTGCGTCGGCAGATGCGCTCGCTGGAGGCGGCCAGGCAGCAGCTGGATAACCAGGTGCAGCAACGCACCGCCGAGTTGCACACCCTGTCCAAGGCGGTCGAATTCAGCCCGACCTCGACCGTCATCACCGACATACGCGGATGTATCCAGTATGCAAACCCGAAGTTCAGCGAAATCACCGGCTATGCGCTGGCCGAGGTCGTCGGTCGCAACCCACGCCTGCTGCAATCCGGCCAGACCCCGCAGCGCGTCTACCAGGAGCTGTGGCAGACCATCAGCAGCGGGGGGATCTGGCGCGGCGAACTGCTGAACCGCAGGAAGAATGGCCAGCGCTACTGGGAGAACACCTCCATCTCGCCGATTCGCGATGCCCACGGCCAAATCAGCCACTTCGTCGCGCTGCAGGAGGACATCACCGAGAGCAAGGCCCACGCCGAACAGGTCTACCATCAGGCCAACTACGACGACCTGACCGGCCTGCCCAACCGCAAGCAGTTTCGCGAGCGCCTGCAGCAGCAGATCGAGCATGCCGCCCAGACCGGCAGCAGCTTCGCGCTGATGTTCATCGACCTGGACGGCTTCAAGAAGATCAACGACAGCTTCGGCCACGATGCGGGCGACCAACTGCTCCGGGAGTCGGCGCGGCGCATCGCCGACAGCGTGCGCAGCAGTGACTTCCTCGCCCGCCTGGGCGGCGACGAGTTCACCCTGATCCTGCAACACGCCTGTTCTCCGGAGGCGATCGCGCAGATCGCCGAGAAGATACTGCAGCAGTTGACCCGCCCCTTCCAACTGGACGGGCAGCAGGGCCAGGTGGGCGCCTCAATCGGCATCGCGCTCTACCCCGACAACGGTCGCGACGCCGAGCAGCTGACCAAGCGGGCAGACCACGCCATGTACCGGGTGAAGAGCTCGGGGCGGCAGAACTACTGCTTCTATGGCCGCACGCTGATGGCCGTGAATACCGCCATGCCGGCCGCATCGGACAGTGCCCACGCCGAGCCCTCCTGAGGCGCCCCAGCGCCTTCCGGTCGGCGCCCGCGCTATTGGGCCGGCGCCCAGCGGCGCGGTCCTGCCGGGCCACCAGCAGAGGCCGGTGGCGCTCAGGCCTCGGCCAGTTGCGCGCCGCGGGCCAACAGCAGCTCGCGCAGCACCGAACGATGGCAATGCCGCTCATCCTCGCAGTAGCAGCCGATGGCCAGCGAAGTCTGCTGCGACAACGCGGCCAGCAGGTCGAGCAACTGGCTGGGCGCCGGTGCGCTCATCTCGGCCTTGAACTTGCGCAGGAACGCGGCCCAGGCCTTGTCATCGGTCGCCGCCTTGCCTTCGGCCATCAGCGCGGCGCTGGGCGACAGCAGCGGCAGCCAGAGGTCATAGAAATCCCGACGGGCGAATTCGGCCTTGGGCACCCCGCGCGGCGGCCGGCGCACCGTACCCAGGCGCAGGCCTTCGTTGGCCTGGCGCGGCGACCCCAGGCGGACAATATGGATAGCCATGCTCGACTCCTCGCCGGCGTGTTACTTGGGACGGGCGGACCGCCATATCGCCCCGGTCGGCCAGCGACTGGGGCGCGTCCATGCCACGCCCGGGCACTATTTCACTGTAGTCGGCCAGCCGCGGCATTCGCGCGATCCGGGCAAGCCGCTCAGCCGTCCAGGTCGCCATGCGGCGCCGCCAGCCAGCGACGTTGCTTGCGCAACAGGCAGGCGCCCCACAGCAGCGCGGCGCACATGATGCCGATGCCCAGGACGAAGTCGAATCGGGCGAATGCCTGGGCCGAATCCAGACTGCCGGTCATGGACAGCAGATTGCCCCAGTCATGCGACTCCTCCCCGCCACCGCCGACCAGGGGCAGCGCCCGGTAAGGCGCATCGGCGATATAGGGCGCCAGGTCCACCAGGCTTTGCCCGCTCCACCAGAGCGTCACGCTGGCCGCGTAGTTGTCCTGGTGAAAGAAGCTGAAGGCCACCAGCAGGATCAACGGCAGCAGTACCTGGAACAGGCTGCCGCCGAGGATGGCCATGAACCGGCCCAAGGGCGAGAACAGCAGGTGGCCGAACTCATGGAACGGCAGATTGATGTTGTGCATGAACGAGCCACCGATGCTGGCCCAGTCGATGCCGTGCGCCATGAACCACAGCGTCCACAGCGACAAGGCCAGCGACAGCACCGCGCGCCCATACAGGCTGGCCTGGTCGCTGCGCCCCGGCAGCCGCATGAAGTGTTCGCCCAGGCCCATGGGCGGTGCCTCGTCGGCGGCCGGCGAGCCGATCGTGACGGCCGCGGTGCTGCCGCGCGCCAGCCACTTGTTGATCGCAATACCGCAGGCGGGGCAGATATCGGGGTGAACGGGCGCGTCCTTGGCGGTGCGCCGGTAGGCGCATTTGGGGCACTGGCTCATGGCTTCACGGGTCCATTGGCTGAGGCGCGCATTGTTGCGGCTTTTGCCCGCTGGCGCACCTGCGGCGGGCAACAGCCGCAACGGCGTCCCTCGGCCCGCCCGCGGCTGCGCCCATGGCGCAGCGCTCACTCGGGGCCCTGGGCACCTTGCCTTTGCGGGCCGGCGGGACGGTTGCGCCGCGCCAGGGCATGACTGGCGATGGCGATGACCAGTGCAATGACGATCAGCAGCGTGGCGACGCCGAAGGTGCTGCGCATGCCGACGGCGACCGCCTGGGCAGAGGCGCGGGTGATGTCGCTGGTCGCCGCCCCCAGGGCGAACACCGCGCCCATCAGCGATGCCCCGGTGATCAGGCCGAGGTTGCGCGACAGGTTGAGCAGCCCGGCGACCACGCCACGCCGCTCCGGGCGCACATCGGCCATGACCGCGGTATTGTTGGCCGCCTGGAACAGCGCGTAGCCGGCGGTTAGGACGACAAGCGGGGCGACGTAACCCGGGACGCCGAACGCCAGCGGCAGCAATGGCAGGATGCCGGCACCGACCAGCATGGCGCCGAGGCCGACCAGGGTCATGCGCTGGGCGCCGCAGCGATCGACGAGACGGCCGGACGGCACCCCGGCCAGCGCGGACACCATAGGGCCGCAGGACATGGCCAGGCCGACACGGGCCGCATCGAGCCCGAGCGCGGCGCCGAGGTAGAAGGGACCGACCACCAGCGTGGCCATCATCACGGTCATCACCAGGGCGCTCATCGCGAAGCTGGCGCCCAGGCGCGAGTCGCGGAACATCGTCAGGCGGATCAAGGGCGACGCCGCCCGGCTTTCGACCCGCAGGAACAGGCCGGCGGTGCAGGCCGCGCCCAGCAGCAGCGCCGCATTGAGCGGACCGAAGCTGCCGTGCCCCAGCGTCATGGCCAGCGCATAGGCGCCCAGCGTCGCGACGAGCAACAGCGTTCCCGGGTGGTCGAAACCCACGCGCTCGGCCGTCGCTGCCGGCGGGTCGGCGGGCAGGTGGCGAATGGCGAGGATGAAGGCCAGCAGCCCCAGCGGCAGGTTGATGAAGAACAGGGCCCGCCAGCCGAACCCGGCGATCAGCACACCGCCCAGCGTCGGGCCGAGCGCGGTGCCGACCGCCGACAGGGTGCCGAGCAGCCCCATGGCGCTGCCGGTCTTCTCCTGGCTCACGGTCGCGCCTATCGAGGCCATGGTCAGGGCCATCATGATGGCGGCGCCGAGGCCCTGCAGGGCGCGGCCGGCGAGCAGCAGCCAGAGCGTGGAGGCGGCGCCGCACAGGGCCGAGGCGCCGGTGAACAGCAGCATCCCCGCCAGCAACAGGCGCCGGCGACCGAGCAGGTCGCCGAGTCTCCCCACGCTGACGATCAGGGTGGTGATCGCCAGCAGGTAGACGAGGAGCACCCACTGGACGTCCTGGAAACTGGCGCCGAAGGCCTGGGCCAGGGTCGGCAAGCCGATGTTGACGATGCTGCTGGCCAGCGAGGACAGCAGCATGCTGAGTGCGAGGGCGACCAGCGCCCACTGTGACGAGGGCCGGCGTTTGGCCTGTTCGGCGGCCAGCCCGGGCACTCGGAGGTCGATTGGCCTGGATGTACTGCTCATGTTGGCGACTCCCTGGAGGTTGCTGTCAGGAGCCTAATGCGCTATCAGAAGTGGCGGAAGGCGCAGCATTTGCACTTTATTCATGCATCTGACGCCATGTATAAAACAGCGCCTTGCGAGGATTCAGGCATGTCGACACCGGATCTCAATTTACTGATCACCCTGGATGCGCTGCTCGCCGAGGGCTCAGTCGCGCGCGCGGCGCAACGGCTGCGGCTGAGCCCCTCGGCCATGAGCCGCGCCCTGGCGCGACTGCGCGAAACCACCGGCGACCCGCTGCTGGTCAGGGCCGGACGCGGCCTGGTGCCCACGCCGCGGGCGCTGGAGTTGCGCGAGCGGGTCGCTCCGCTGGTGCTGGAGGCGCAAGCGGTGCTGCGCCCCGTCGAGCTGCTCGATCTCGCGCAGCTCGAGCGCACCTTCACCCTGCGCACCGGTGATGGCTTCGTGGAGAACTTCGGCGCGCGCCTGCTGGCCCGCATCGCTGCCGAGGCGCCCGGTGTGCGCCTGCGCTTCGTGCACAAGGCCGACAAGGACAGCACCGCGCTGCGCGACGCAAGCGTCGACCTGGACACCGGTGTGGTCGGCGAGACGACCAGCCCGGAACTGCATATGCGGCCCCTGTTCCACGACCGCTTCATTGGTGTGGTGCGCAGGGGGCATGCGCTGAGCCGGGGCGAGATCACCCTGGCCCGCTACATGGCTGGGCGCCACGTGCTGGTCTCGCGGCGGGGCCAGGACCTGGGGCCGGTCGCCGAGGCGCTGAGCGCGCTCGGCCTGCAACGGCAGATCGTCAGCATGGTCGGCGGCCTGTCGGCCGCCTTGGCCCTGGCACGCGCCTGCGACCTGATCGCCACCGTCCCCGAACGCCATAGCGCCAGCCTGAGCGAGGGCATGTTCAGCTTTGCCCTGCCGTTCAGCACGCCGCCGATCACCGTAGCCCTGTTGTGGCACCCGCGCATGCATGCCGACCCGGCGCATCGATGGCTGCGCGAGTGCGTCCGCCACGCCTGCAGTGAACAGCCGGATACGCCAGTGCCACGCTAAGCCGCTGCCGAGCCCCGGTTGCGCGGCGGCATCGGCCAGCGTCGAGATCGGCCCCTCAAGGCCTGACGCGCGCCCGCACCCGACTCAGCTCGACAACGCGCTCGGGACGCTGGGCCAGGTAGCGGGTGCAACTGACCCGCAGGAAGGAGGCGAAGTTGACCACCTCGCCGCGGTAGTCCATCACTTCCTCGTAGAGCTTGCCGATCAGCTGGTTGGTGCTCATGCCGTCGACTTCGGCAATCTCCCGGAGGATGTCCCAGAACTGGTTTTCCAGGCGCAGGGTGGTCACCACCCCGCGGATGCGCAGCGAGCGCGAGCGGGACTCGTAGAGAATCGGATCGGCTTTGACGTACAGCTCGCACATGGCCCAGTTCCCTTGCAGAAGCGGAGGGACGCTGGGCCCCGTATCCGCGTTGAAATGCTCGTCCTCAGCCTACAGGCTGATCTTGGTGCCCAGCAGGGTGAGGAAGCCGGCCAACCAGATCGGGTGCGCCGGCCAGGCCGGGGCGGTGACCAGGTTGCCCTGCACGTGGGCATGGTCCACGGCGATGTCCATGTACTCGCCGCCGGCCAGGCGTACTTCCGGGGCACAGGCCGGGTAGGCGCTGCACTGGCGGCCCTCGAGCACGCCGGCGGCGGCCAGCAGCTGGGCGCCATGGCAGACCGCGGCGATCGGCTTGTTGGCGGCGTCGAAGGCCCTGACCAGGGCCAGCACCTCCTCGTTCAGGCGCAGGTATTCCGGGGCGCGACCGCCGGGAATCAGCAGGGCATCGTAATGCTCGACCCTGACCTTGGCGAAGTCGAAATTGAGGGCGAAGTTGTGGCCCGGTTTCTCGCTGTAGGTCTGCTCGCCCTCGAAGTCATGGATGGCGGTGCGCACGGTCTGGCCGGCGGTCTTGTCCGGGCAGACCGCATGCACGCAGTGACCGATCATCTGCAGGGCCTGGAACGGCACCATCACCTCGTAGTCTTCGACGTAGTCGCCGACCAGCATCAGAATGTTTTTCGCTGTCATGGGCTTTCTCCGGGCAGTTGGGGACGGGAGGAGTATCGAACGCCTCGTCGGCGCCTAGGTAATAGCCTAGAACTACAGGCGCGGAAAAACCCTGCAGGGCGCCGTGCCGTCCCTAGCGGCGACGATCCAGCAGGTTGACCACCAGCCGATCCAGCCAGCTCCACAGGCGCTGCTGCAGGCGCCGCCACAGTGGCCGCGCGCGCCACTGCGCCCGGGTGATCTCCTCGCTGACGGCGAAGTCGGCCTGAAAGCTGGCCGCCACCGCCGCAGTCAACTGGGGGTCGAGCGCCTCCAGGTTGGCATCGAGGTTGAACTGCAGGTTCCAGCGGTCGAAGTTGCAGGAGCCGAGGCTGATCCAGTCATCGACCAGGGCCATCTTCAGGTGCAGGAAGCGCGGCTGGTATTCGAAGATGCGCACGCCGGCCCTGAGCAGCTTGGGGTAGTAGCGTTCGCCGGCGAAGCGCACCGGCGGGCTGTCGCTGTGTCGACCACTGAGCAGCAGCCGCACGTCGACGCCGCGCTCGGCCGCCTTGCGCAGGGCGCGGCGTACCTTCCAGGTGGGCAGGAAGTAGGGCGTGGCCAGCCAGATGCGGCGGTCGCTGCCGCGCAACGCGCGCATCAGCGACTGCAGGATGTCGCGGTGCTGGCGGGCATCGGCGTAGGCCACCCGCCCCAGCCCCTGGCCCAGCGGCGGCGCGGTCGGCAGGTGCATGAGCCCCAGCACCGGCTGCGGGCGCCAGGCCAGGCGGGTGCGGCAGGCCTGCCACTGGCGATCGAACAACTGTTGCCAGTCGGCCACCAGCGGCCCGCTGACCTCCACCATCACCTCACGCCAGGCGCTGTCGGCGGCGCCCGGCAGCCAGAATGCATCGCTCGAGCCGGAGCCGCCGACGAAGGCGCTCCGGCCATCGACCAGCAGCAGCTTGCGGTGGTCGCGGTAGAGGTTGCGCAGGCCCCGGCGCAGGCGCAACGGGTTGTACCAGCGCAGCTGCACCCCCGCCTGGCTCAGGCGCAGGCGGTCGACCTGGCGCAGGCCGCGGCAACCGAAGTCATCGAACAGGCAGCGCACCGCCACGCCCCGTTGCGCGGCCTCGCACAGGGCCTGGGACAAGGCCTCGGTGCACGCGCCGCTCTCCACCAGGTAGAGCTCCAGTTCGACCCGCTGGCGGGCCGCGGCGATCGACGCGAGCATGCGCGGGAAGAACACCGGCCCGTCATTGAGCAGCTCGAAGCGGTTGCCGGCACGCCAGGGAAAGGTCGCCCCCTGCATCAGCGGCGCCCGGCCCGCGCAGGTCCTGCGCACGGGATGAAGGCACTGCAGCTACTCGACAGGCGGGGGCGCGTTGGCATGGGACCTCGGGCGACAGACGGTTGAGCCGCCACAATAGCCGTCCACCCACGCCTTGCAAACCCGGCGCCGCGCTCAGGGCGCCTCGACGCGCAGCCGGCAGCCCTGGCGCTGCCCCTGCCATTGCGCGACCTGGGTGTTGCCCAGGCCGCGCGCGCTGACGCGGCGGCGCTGCTCATCGTCGACCAACTCGCTGAGCGGCAGGTACTGCTCGACGTAGGCGGCGCAGTAACCGGCCGGGTGGCCCATCACATAGCGGCAGGAGCAGTACTCCTTGGCCGAATAGGCCGCAAGGATCCGGCTGAAGGCCTGCAGGTGTACCCGGTTGGTCCAGGCCAGGGTCGCCAGCAGGAGCCCGAGCAGCACCAGCAGGCAGGCGAACGGATGGCGCCGGATCATGGCTGGGGCGCCTCACCGAAGGCCGCCAGCACCCGTTTGAGCAACTGGTTGTGGCGGAAGCTGGCATCGCGGTCATCGGCGTAGCGCACCACCACCAGGCGCTGGCTGGGCAGCACATAGAGCGCCTGCCCCCAGTGGCCGAGGGCGGCGAAGGCATCGGCCGGCACGTCCGCCCAGGGCCGCGGCGCGCCGGACAGTTCGGCGTTCAGCCACCAGTGCCCGCCCGGCACCGCCTCGCCGGCCTGCTCCGGTTGCGCCCGGTAGTGGGCAAAGGGCATGCGGTTGAACGCGACCCAGGTCCTGGGCAGCAGCTGGCGCTCGCCCCAGCGGCCGTCGCGCTGCATCAGCAGGCCGACACGGGCCAGGTCGCGGGCACTCATATAGGCGTAGGACGAGCCGACGAAGGTGCCGGCGGCATCCGTTTCCCAGACCGCCGAGGCGATCCCCAGCGGCTCGAACAGCGCGTCCCAGGGGTAGTCCGGGTAGGCGTCGGCGCCGACCATGCCGCGCAGCGCCGCGGCCAGCACCGTGCTGTCGCCGCTGGAATAGACGAAGCGCGTGCCCGGCGGTGCGGCCGCCGCGTGGCCGGCGGCGAAGGCGGCCATGTCGCCTCGTCCGCGGGTATAGAGCATGGCCACCACCGAGGACTTGAGCGGCGCGTATTCGTAGTCCTCCTGCCAGTCCAGCCCCGAGGCCCAGTTGAGCAGGTGGCCGAGCCTGATCCGCGGGTGTGCGGCGAAGCCCGGGTAGTAGCGCGCCACCGGCGCATCGAGCTGGAAGCGGCCCTGGGCGTAGGCCACGCCCAGCACGCAGGCGAGCAGGCTCTTGCTCACCGACCAGGTCAGGTGCGGGGTATCGACTCCGGTGGGCCCGGCGTAGCGCTCGTACACCACTCGGCCGTCCTGCACCACCAGCAGGGCATCGGTGCGCACCCCGCGGCGACTGACATCGTCGCGAACCGGAAAGGCGTAGGCCTGCAGCTCGGCCAGCGCCGGGCTGGGGGCCGCGGGTGCCAGGCTCCAGTCGCGCTGCGGCCAGGCTTCGCCGCGGGCCAGGGTGCAGGCGCCGAGACAGGCCAGGGCCAGGGCCAGCGGGCGAACAACGGGAAGTGGCATGGCGGCGCCCCGTGCTGAAAGGTCGACCGGCACGCTAGCACGGCGTCGATGACGCTATGAAGGCAGCCCCAGGACGCCGAGGGCTTTGTCCAGGCGCTTGGCGCGCGCCGTCGCGGCGATGCCCAGCAGCCCCTTGTCGCGCCGCCACAGCGCCGCCCAGGACGCGGGGCCGGCGGCGAAGGCGGCCTCCAGCTCGCCGTCGAGCGCGCTCATCTGGGCGAACAGCCCCGCCAGCAGCACATGGGTCGCGGCCTGCGTCGGCGCTTGCCGGGCGGTTTCCGCGCAGCCGGCGAGCAGGGCCAGCAGGCGCAGCTGCAGTGCCTGCGGCCAGGCCGACTCCTGGCCGACGCCATACAGCCAGGCACCGACCGCGCTCAGCACATGCAGGTCCTCGATGCTGCGGAAGGGTTTGACGTAGGCATCCCAGCCGTCGCCGGGCAGGCGCTCGCAGTGCGCGCCGTCCAGGTGCAGGCGGGCGTGACCGATGTCCGGCATCAATGCCAGGGCCGGCAGCGCCTCGAGGCGCACCCCCGGCGTGCCCTGGCGCACCACCCCGACGGCCAGGCGCGGCGCCTGTTGCGGCGGCTCCTCGCGGGCCGCGACCAGCCACCAGTCGGCGGCCTCGGCAGCGGTGACGAAGTCCTTGCAGCCGCTCAGGCTCAGGCCGCTGAGACGGGTGTGCAGGTCCGCCGGGCGGGTGCTGCGGTTCTCGGTCACGCAGAGCGCCCCCGGCGTCCAGGGTGCCGAGGGCCAGAGCGCGCGCAGGGCCGCCTGGTAACCGGCGAAGAAGGCCAGGCCCGGGCTGCTCGCCAGGCGCCCGCCGAGCATGGCCAGCTCCAGCGGCACCGGGCTGCCGAGACGCGCCAGCAGGGCCGCGTACCAGTCATCCAGGCCGGCGGCGGACAGGCGCGCTTGGGGTTGCAACAGGGGTTGCCAGGACATGCACGGCTCCTCGGTGTTGTTCTAATTGGGGGCTGTCATACAAGCATCACCGAAGCGTCATGGCGGTGACACCGGTGCGACCTAGCCTGAGCTTGCCCAACAAGATCGACCGGCTGCAAGTGACAAAGCCGGCTATTGGAGATGACGGCATGACCCAGATGACGCTTACCCGCGACCGCACCACCCCCGCCCGTCGCCTGCAGGCCGAGCGCCTGATCGGCCCGGCGGCCCTGCGTGAGGCCCAGGCGCTGCGCTTTCGCGTATTCAGCGCGGAGTTCGATGCCAAGCTCAAGGGCGCCGAGTTGGGCCTGGACATGGACGACTACGACGGCCACTGCCAGCACATCGGCGTGCGCGACCTCAACAGTGGCGCGCTGGTCGCCACTACCCGCCTGCTCGACCATCGCGCCGCCGCCGACCTGGGCCGCTACTACAGCGAAGAGGAGTTCAGCCTGCACGGCCTGCCGCACCTCGAGGGGCCGCTGCTGGAGATCGGTCGCACCTGCGTCGACGCCGCCTACCGCAACGGCGCGACCATCGCCGTGCTCTGGGGCGAACTGGCCGAAGTGCTCAACCAGGGCGGCTACCGCTACCTGATGGGCTGCGCCAGCATCCCCATGCAGGATGGCGGCATCCAGGCCCAGGCGATCATGCAGCGCCTGCGCGAGCGCTACCTGTGCACCGAGCACCTGCGCGCCGAACCGAGGACTCCGCTGCCGGCCCTGGACGTGCCGGGCAACGTGATCGCCGAGCTGCCGCCGCTGCTCAAGGCCTATATGCGCCTGGGCGCGAAAATCTGTGGCGAGCCGTGCTGGGACCCGGACTTCCAGGTCGCCGACGTGTTCATCCTGCTCAAGCGCGACGAACTCTGCCCGCGCTATGCGCGGCACTTCAAGGCCGCCGTCTGACCTGGGGGGCATTGCCCCCTGCGCACAACGCAGTTGCGCGCGGTGCCGGCACTCGGTAAACAGTGCCGGCGTCTTGTCCTCTGCCCGCCGCTGGAGCCTCCGATGAACAAACTGCGCCTGTCCCTGCGCCTGCTGCGCCTGCTCGCCGTGCTTGCCCTGGGAGCCCTGCTCGGCGCCGCCGTGGGCGTGCTCGAACGCCTGGTGCGGCACGACCTGATGGCCACCCGGCAACGCCTGACCCGCTGGTTCCTGGCCCGCCTGGCCGCCGCCCTGCCGTTCCGCCTGCAGGTGCAGGGCGAGCTGCCGCGGGCGCCCATGCTGTGGGTCAGCAATCATGTGTCCTGGACCGACATCCCGCTGCTGGGCATGCTCACCCCGCTGTCGTTCCTGTCCAAGGCCGAGGTGCGCACCTGGCCCCTGGCCGGCTGGCTGGCGCACAAGGCCGGCACCCTGTTCATCCGCCGCGGCTCGGGCGACAGCAGCCTGCTCAGTCAGCAGCTCGGCCGCCACCTGCGCGGCGGCCGCTCGCTGCTGATCTTCCCCGAGGGCACCACCAGTGACGGGCAGAGCCTGCGCACCTTCCACGGCCGCCTGCTGAGCAGTGCGATCGACAGCGGCGTGGCCGTGCAGCCCGTCGCCATCCGCTACCTGCGCGATGGCCAGATGTGCCCGGTGGCGCCCTTCGTCGGCGACGACGACATGCTCTCGCACCTGCTGCGCCTGCTGCGCAGCGACCTCGCCGAGGTGCAGATCCAGCTGCTGGCGCCCATCGCCAGCGGCGAACTGAACCGCAACCAGCTGGCCCGGCGCGCCCAGGCCGCCGTCGCTGGTGCACTCTACGGCGAGGCCGATCTGCAGCGCGCCGCCTGAGTCATGCCTGCGGCGGCACGCACAGGATGTCGCCCTGCAGGTCGTTCAGCAGGCCGCTGGCGACGCTGCCCAGCACCAGCCGCGACAGGCCCTTGCGGGCATGGCTGCCGATCACCAGCAGATCGGCCTGGGACTGCTTGAACACATCGGCGATGACCTGGCGCGGCTGGCCCTGCTCCACCCGCACCTGCGCATCGGGCAGCCCCAGCCCGGCCTCCTTCAGTTCGCCGCGCAGCATCTGCAACACCTCGCCGGCCTTCAGCTCGAGCTGCCGATAATCGATCCCGGCTTCGGCCAGCGTGCCCATCGGCACAGGCTCGAGCACCCGCAAGGCGTGGCACTGCTCGGGCTCGACCAGGCCCAGTTTGCGCACGCTGGCCAGCGCGTGCAGCGAGGTCGATGAGGCGTCCAGGGCCACCAGGGCCTTGTGGTAGTCGCCGTTGACCGGCGCCGCGACCCGCAGTACCGGCCGCTGGCTGCTGCGGATCAGGCGCTCCACGCTGCGGCCGACGAAGAAGTCGCGCAACGCCGAGCGGCGCTGGGCGCCGACCAGTATCAGGTCGATGCCCTGCTCTTCGGCCGCCTTGGCGACCACCTCCTCGACTTCGCCACTGCCGACCAGCACCTGCGGCCGGCTGCCCGCGTCCTCGGCCAGCTGCGGCGCCTCCTCCTCGAGCAGGGCCTGCACCCGCTGCACGTGCTCGGCGACATAGGCCTGCGGCGCCTGATCGTCGACCACGTGCAGCAGGCACCAGTCGCCGCCGCCCTGCTGCCTGATCAGGCGCACGGCACGCTGCAGGGCAAGCGCCGAGCGGTCGGACAGGTCGGTCGCCACCATGATCTTGATCATCTCGTTCACCTCCACCGGCTGACTGACTTCCATTGAATACCCGACAAACGCCTGCCGGCCTTGATGCATATCAGTCCGCCGGCGATCAATCGCGCTACCGTTGCAACAGCAGATCCATGGAGGCGCCGCGATGGACCAGTCAACGCCTGCCGCGCCGGCGACCGCCTGGCACGCCCTGGAACCCCAGCAGGCCATCGACCTGCTGCGCAGCGCCGCCGACGGCCTGAGCCAGGGCGAGGCCGGCGCCCGCCTGCAACGCCATGGTGCCAACCGCCTGCCCGCACCCAGACGGCGCGGCCCGCTGCGGCGTCTGCTGCTGCAACTGCACAACCTGTTGCTGTACCTGATGCTCGCCGCCGCCGGGGTCACCGCACTGCTCGAACACTGGGTGGATACCGCGGTGATCCTCGCCGTGGTGGTGATCAATGCGCTGATCGGCTTCATCCAGGAGGGCAAGGCCGAGCATGCCCTGGATGCCATTCGCCAGCTGCTGTCGCCCCAGGCCATGGTCCTGCGCGACGGCGAGCGGCGCGAGATCGCCGCCGCGCAACTGGTGCCCGGCGATGTCGTCATGCTGGTCGCGGGCGACAAGGTGCCGGCCGACCTGCGCCTGCTGCAGGTGAAGAACCTGTACATCGACGAGGCGGCACTGACCGGCGAATCGCTGCCGGTGGAGAAGTCGATTGCCCGCGACGGCGTCGACGCGGTGCTCGCCGACCGCCGCAGCATGGCCTATTCCGGCACCCTGGTGAGCAGCGGCCAGGGCCTCGGCCTGGTGGTGGCCACCGGTGCGGCCAGCGAACTGGGCCGCATCGGCGCCCTGCTCGAGCAGGTGCACAGCCTGACCACCCCGCTGCTGCGGCAGATGGATGCGTTCAGCCGCGGCCTGAGCCTGGCCCTGCTGCTGTTCGCCCTGGCCACCTTCGCCCTCGGCACCCTGTGGCGCGGCCAGGACGCCGCGGAGATGTTCATGCTGGTGGTGGCGCTGACCGTCGCGGCGATTCCCGAGGGGCTGCCGGCGATCATGACCGTGATCCTCGCCCTCGGCGTGCAGCGCATGGCCCGCCAGAACGCCATCGTCCGTCGCCTGCCGGCGGTCGAGACGCTCGGCTCGGTGACCCTGATCTGCACCGACAAGACCGGCACCCTGACCCGTAACGAGATGACCGTGCAGCGCCTGGTCAGCGCCGCGCGGGTGCTGGAGGTGAGCGGTGTCGGCTACGCCCCCGAGGGCGGCTTCCACCTGGACGGCGCGCACCTGGAGGTCGACCCGGCCCTGCGCGAAGTCGCCCGCGCCGCCCTGCTGTGCAACGACGCCCGCCTGGAGCAGCAGGCCGATGGCAGCTGGCGCCTGCACGGCGACCCCACCGAGGGCGCGCTGCATACCCTGGCGCTCAAGGCCGGCCTCGAGCCCTCCAGCGAACAGGCGCAGCGGCCGCGCAGCGATGTGATCCCCTTCGAGTCCGAGCACCGCTTCATGGCCACCCTGCACCATGACCACCGCGGCCATGGCCTGATCTACCTCAAGGGCGCCCCCGAGCGCATCCTCGAGATGTGCAGCCAGCAGCGCGGCCCGCTCGGCGACCAGCCGCTGGACCCGGACTACTGGCGCCGCCAGGCCAGCGACCTGGCCGCCCGCGGCCTGCGCCTGCTGGCCATCGCCAGCCGCCCGGCCGATCCCGAGCGGCGCACCCTCAGCTATGCCGACGTGGAGAGCGGCTGCACCCTGCTGGCCTTGCTCGGGCTGATCGACCCGCCGCGCGAGGAGGCCATTGCCGCCGTCGCCGAATGCCGCCGCGCCGGCATCGCGGTGAAGATGATCACCGGCGACCACGTCGAGACCGCCCGCGCCATCGGTGCGCGCCTGGGCATCGGCCTCGCCCGCCCGGCCCTGACCGGCGCCGAGATCGAGCTGCTCGACGAGCGCCGCCTGCGTGAGCTGCTGCCGCAGGTCGAGGTCTTCGCCCGCGCCAGCCCGGCGCACAAGCTGCGCCTGGTCGAGGCCCTGCAGGCCGGCGGCGAAGTGGTGGCGATGACCGGCGACGGGGTCAACGATGCGCCGGCCCTGAAGCGCGCGGACGTCGGCGTGGCCATGGGTCGCAAGGGCACCGAGGCGGCCAAGGAAGCCGCCGAGGTGGTGCTCGCCGACGACAACTTCGCCAGCATCGCCACGGCCGTGCGCGAGGGCCGGGCGATCTACGACAACCTGCAGAAGTTCATCCTGTTCGTGCTGCCGACCAACGGCGGCGAGGCGCTGATCGTGCTGGCGGCGATCCTGTTCCAGCTGACCCTGCCGCTGACCCCGGTGCAGGTGCTGTGGATCAACATGGTGACCTCCATCACCCTCGGCCTGGCGCTGGCCTTCGAGCCCGCCGAACGCGGCCTGATGAGCCGCCCGCCAAGGCCGCCGGGCCAGGCCATGCTCTCGCCGCTGTTCGTCTGGCGGGTGCTGATGGTCTCGCTGCTGATGATGATCTGCGCCCTCGGCCTGTTCCTCTGGGAGCTGCAGCGCGGCACCAGCCTGGAGAGCGCGCGGACCATGGCGGTCAACACCGTGGTGATCTGCGAGATGGCCTACCTGCTCAGCAGCCGGCATATCTATGCCTCGGTGCTCGACCGCGAGGGCCTGCTGGGCAACCCCCTGGTGCTGCTGGCGATCGCCGCCTGCCTGGGCCTGCAATTGCTCTACACCTATGCCCCGCCACTGCAGCGGCTGTTCGGCTCCACCGCCCTGGCGGCCGGCGAATGGCTGCGGGTGCTGCTGGCCGGTGTGCTGCTGCTCGCCGCGGCGGAGCTGGAAAAGCGCCTGATCCGCCGCTGGCGCCTGCATCCCGGAAAACCCGCCCGGCAGCAGTCGGCCTCGGGCTAGGCCTCGGCCCGCAGTCGCCGGGCGAACTCGACCAGCTCGGGGTAGAACTGGCGAAAATCCTCGCTCAGCGGCTGGTACAGGCGCTCCAGCTCGATCAGGCTGCCGTCCAGCAGGCCGGGACGCGACAGGCGCCGACCGATGCCCGCCAGCACCTGCTCGAGCACGGCGAACTCGCGGTAGCTGCCCAGCCAGTCCTGGGCGGCCATGCGCGGAGCTATCAGCGCCAGGCGCCCGGGCAGGGCCGGCTCGGCGTCCAGCACCCGGTAGACCCGGCCGGTGAACTGCTCCAGCGGCTCGGCGGCGTAGTCGCTCCAATGCAGGGCCAGGCAGTGGTCGAAGAACAGGTCGAGGAGAATCCCGGCGTAGCGCCGCCGTTCGACGGCAAAGCGCGCCCGCGCCTGGGCCTGCAGCGGATGGCTGTCGGTGAAGGCATCGATGCGCCGGTGCAGGCGGATGGCCGCCTCGATATCCGCCGGCCACTGCCCGGCCAGCGGCCCCTTGACGAAGTCGCCATAGAGGCTGCCGAGCAGTTGCGCCGGCGCGTCGCCGCCGAGGTGCAGGTGGGCGAGATAGTTCATACCCCGCAGCTTACACATCAGGCGGGTCGATGATCACTATCGGCGCGAACGATCTGTATATCGCCAGGCATCGATATACAGTTCGTCCCATCGCGATTTGGCGCGACAGCAACCCTGGAACCCGAACGTGCAAACACCCGACCTGCCCCTGGACATCGACGAAGTGATCAAGGCCCTGGCCCACCCGGTGCGCCGCGACATCCTGCACTGGCTGAAGACCCCGGAAGCCTTCTTCGCCGACCAGGAGCACCCGCTGGAATTCGGCGTCTGCGCCGGCAAGATCGACCAGCGCACCGGCCTGTCGCAATCGACAGTATCGGCGCACCTGGCGACCCTGCAGCGCGCCGGCCTGGTGACCAGCAGGAAGGTCGGCCAGTGGCACTTCTTCCAGCGCAACGAAGCGACCATCCAGGCGTTTGTGCGCCATATCAGCCAGCAACTCTAGCCCCGCAACCCCCTGACCGAGGATTACCCGATGCCTAGCCTTTTCGACCCGATCAAGATCGGCGAGCTGGAACTCGCCAACCGCATCATCATGGCGCCGCTGACCCGCACCCGGGCCGACGCCGGCCGCGTGCCCAACGCGCTGATGGCCGAGTACTACGTGCAGCGCGCCTCGGCCGGGCTGATCATCAGCGAGGCCACCGCGGTCACGCCGATGGGCGTCGGCTACCCGGACACCCCCGGCATCTGGTCGGACGAGCAGGTGCGCGGCTGGAGCAACATCACCAAGGCGGTGCACGCCCACGGCGGCAAGATCGTCCTGCAACTGTGGCACGTCGGCCGCATCTCCGACCCCATCTATCTCGATGGCGAGCTGCCGGTCGCGCCCAGCGCCATCGCCGCCAAGGGCCACGTCAGCCTGGTGCGGCCGCTGAAGGACTACGTCACCCCGCGCGCCCTGGAAACCGAGGAGATTGCGGACATCGTCGAGGCCTATCGCCAGGGTGCAGAGAATGCCAAGGCCGCCGGTTTCGACGGCGTGGAGATCCACGGCGCCAACGGCTACCTGCTCGACCAGTTCCTCCAGGACAGCACCAACCAGCGCAGCGACCGCTACGGCGGCTCCATCGAGAACCGCGCACGCCTGCTGCTGGAAGTCACCGATGCGGCCATCTCCGTATGGGGTGCCGGCCGGGTTGGCGTGCACCTGGCACCGCGCGCCGATGCCCACGACATGGGCGACAGCAACCGCGCCGAGACCTTCACCTACGTCGCCCGGGAACTGGGCAAGCGTGGCATCGCCTTCATCTTCGCCCGCGAGAAGGAAGCCGACGACAGCCTGTCGCCAAGCCTGAAGGAGGCCTTCGGCGGCGTCTTCATCGCCAACGAGCGCTTCACCAAGGACCAGGCCAACGCCTGGCTGGCCGCGGGCAAGGCCGATGCGGTGGGCTTCGGCATCCCCTTCATCGCCAACCCCGACCTGCCGGCGCGCCTGGCCCAGGACGCCGCGCTCAACGAGCCGCGCCCGGAGAGCTTCTACGGCGCAGGCCCGGTGGGCTATATCGACTACCCGCAGCTGTAACTTCCGAACGCCTCGAAGCGGTCGACAAGCCCCAGTGCCTCGCTCCTCGCGGGGCACTGGGGCTCACGCCATGGCCCCTCTCGATCACCGGCGGTTTTCTGCTACTGTCAGCGCCCCGCGGAACCACTCAATAGACAAGGATTTCCCCCGTGAAGCTGACCGCCCCCCTGCTGTGCACGCTTGCCCTGAGCATCAGTCCATTCACCCTGGCCGGCGCGGCCGGCCCGCTGGTGATCGACCGCGTTCAGTTTGCCGAAAACGTGGAGTTCAAGAAGGCGCAAAGCGAATGCGCCCTGCAGCAGCGCTTCGCCACCGCCCTGGACAAACACCTGCGCAAGCAGGGCTTCGATCCGCTGGAGGTCGACGCCGCCGGCGCTACACCAGCACCGCGCCTGTCGGTCGTCATCGAGAGCATCTGGGCCCCTGGCGGCGGCGCCTGGAGCGGTCCGAAACGGGTCAACATCAGCGGCGAGCTGAAAAACCAGGGCGAAGTCCTTGGCAGCTTCGTCGGCCAGCGCAGCTCCACCGGCGGCGTCTTCGGCGGCTTCAAAGGCACCTGCGGGATTCTCGCGCGGGATGTGGAGGCGTTGTCCCGGGATATTGCCCGCTGGATCGACAAACCAACCCGGGACGCTCGACTGGGCGAGCGCTAGCAGCCCTCGCACAGAGCACACCCGGATAAAAAAAGCCCGCAGTCGCTGCGGGCTTTTTTCTTGGCCGGTGGCGAATCAGCGGGCGTCTATCTGCGCCTGCAGGTTCTGGATCTGCGCCTGCAGGGTATTGATATTGCGGGTCATCTGAGCACGGAAGGCGTCGAACTCGGCGGTGTTGCTCTTCGCCGCCGGGCGATTCTCCAGATCGCTTTTCAGCACCAGCACGTCCTGTTCCAGGCGGGCGATGGCCGGGTTGGGATTGCCGATCTTCTTCAGAGCGTCCACTTCGGCGGCCAGACTCTTGAGCTGAGCGTCGAACTTGGCGGCTTCGCCCTGGGCACTCTTGAGCGCGGCCTGAGCGGTTTTCAATGCCGCCTGCTCGCCGCTCAGGCTCTTCAGCTGGCCCGCAACCTCGCCGCTCGTTGCCTGCTGGGCCTTCAGTCCGCTGGCCAGCTGCTCGAGCTGCTTGGCCTGGCCGGCCTGCTGAGCGGCGACAGCCTGCTGCTGCTTGGTCAACTCGGCCAGCTTGTTCTCCAGCTGCTTGACCTGCAGTTTCAGTGCTTCGCTGCCGCTGACCACCGTCGACTCGGTGGCCACCACCTTGCCGGAGATGTCCTGCAGACGGCCGGCGGCCTCCTCGCTGATTCGGGCGAAGCTTTCCTGGGTGGCGACCAGCTGCTGCTCCATCAGGCCGATCTGCTGGAAGCTCCACCAGCCCAGGCCGCCGAGGGCGATGGTCAGGGCGCCGACCAGCGCCCACAAGGGCCCGGTGCTGGCGCTCTTGGCCGGGGCGGCGGCGGCACGGCCGTAGGCTGGAACACGCGAGTGATCGCCATCGAACTCATCGCGATCACGCACGTCGGGCGTCAGGCTGGGCACATGATCGACTTCGTCGTAGGCATCGTTACGCATGGGTAAACCTTCAAGAAACGCATCGGGGGCTGGGTGCCGCGCAGTATACCGGTTCGCGCGCAGCGCATCAGTGACGGGCGCCGCCGCTCGAGCATGCACCGCAGCGGCGCGCGATCGCCAAGGTTGGACCCACTGCAGGCCGCACAGTTGCGCATTTGGTGAACTGGTATGCACTTTGCAGCTGACTCCGGGCGCCGCCCGCACCACGCCTCGCAAGCCGACCCGGGCGGCGCCCCGCCTGGCCAGCCGCCGGCGGGACGGGCCGAAGGCGTGCTAGCCGGCCCACTTCCACTCACCGGAGGATGGCCCATGGAACTGACCCGAGAAGTGTTGGACTGCATGAAGACCCTGCGGCGCAAGATCCGCGAGGAACAGGCGCTGGATATCCGCATGAGCCAGCCGGACGCGATCACTGCCATGCTCAGCGCCTGCCTGGCCTCGAGCGACGAGGAAATCCGCCGACTCGGTCAGCGCCTCGCCCAGTTCAGCGAGCGTCCCTTCGAGCGCGGCGAAGAGCGAGCGGCCAAGGTCCTGCAGCCTGCCCAGCCGCCGGCGGCGCCAGCCGGCGGTTCGGTACGTATCTACCGCGGCCAGCGGGTCTACGCCTGAGGTTGACCCTCACCCCGGGTGATGGGCCCGCCACCACTGGCTGAACTCATCCAGCGCCGTCCACAGGCTGACCTGGGGGTCGTAATCCAGGTACTGCCGGGCACGGCTGATATCCAGGGAAAAGTCCTTGGCCATCATCGCCACCCCCAGGCGGAACAGGGTCGGCTCCGGCTGGCCGGGCAGCACCTTGCATACCGCCTCGTTGAGCGTCGCCGCAGTGTAGGCCAGGGCGAAGGGCAGGTGGCGGGTCACCGGCGGCAGCTCCAGCTGGCGCAGCACATAGTTGATCGCATCCCAGATCGGCACAGGCGCGCCGTTGCTGATGTTGTAGGCCTTGCCCAGCGCCGGCCCGCCGGCCAGCAGTGCGGCGAACAGGGCGTCGTTGAGGTTGTGCACGCTGGTGAAGTCGACCCGGTTCAAGCCGTTGCCGATGATCGACAGGCGGCCCTTGCGCTGCATGTTGATCAGCCGCGGAAAGATGCTCACGTCGCCGGCGCCGGTGACCGAGCGCGGACGCAGCGCCAGCACCTCGAGGCCGAACTCCTGGGCACCGAACACCTGCTGCTCGGCCAGGTACTTGGTCTTGCCGTAATGATCGAAGAAGCGCTTGGGCACCTGTTCTTCCTTGATCCCCACGTGCGAGCGGCCGTCGAAGTAGATCGACGGCGAGGACAGGTGCACCAGGCGCCGTACCTTCTGCTTCAGGCAGGCCTCGATGACGTTCTCGGTGACCACCACATTGGCCTGGTGGAAATCCTGGTAGCGGCCCCACACGCCCACCGCACCGGCGCAGTGCACCACCGCCTCGACGTCGTGACACAAGCGCTGCACCAGTTCGGCATCGCCCAGGTCACCCTGAACGAATTCGGCACCGCGCCTGACCAGATGCTCGACGCCCTCGGCCCGCCGCCCGTTGACCCGCACCACCAGGCCCTGTTCCAGGGCGAAGCGGGCAAAGCGTCCGCCGATAAAGCCGCTGGCCCCGGTCACCAGAATCTTCATTGCGCGCCTTCCTCGATCGTCTGTGATGCGCCCACTCTAGCAGCGCCTGTGCCGCGCCACCGTGGCGCAACACGCCAGAACAGCGACCCTGCGTCCCTGGGCGAGCGGAAAAAAAGCGACCAACGGTACCCTGGCGGCGAGAGCGACTACGCTGTTATCCACCGCCCCCGACAGGAATCGACCATGGCCAAGCGACACTGGATGATTTACGGCGCCAACGGTTATACCGGCCACCTGCTGGCTGCCGAGGCTCAGCGTCAGGGCCTCAGGCCGCTCCTGGCCGGACGCAATCCGGCCGCGGTGCATGCCCTGGGCAGCCTGCTCGGCCTGGAGTGCCGGGTCTTCGACCTGCACCAGCGTGAAGCAGTCGTCGAGGCGCTGGCCGATGTGGCGGTGCTTGCCCATTGCGCCGGCCCCTTCTCCGCCACCAGTGCGCCGATGCTCGAGGCCTGCCTGGCCAGCGCCACCCACTACCTGGACATCAGCGGCGAGATCGACGTGTTCGAGGCCGCCCATGGCTACCACCACAAGGCCCATCAACTGGGCCTGGTGGTCTGTCCCGGAGTCGGCTTCGACGTGATCCCCAGCGACTGCCTGGCCGCCTGCCTGCACCAGGCGCTGCCGGATGCCTGCGAGCTGGCGCTGGGCTTCGACAGCGCCGGCGGCCTGTCGCCGGGCACCGCCAAGACCCTGGTCGAGGGCCTCGCCCTTGGCGGCAGGGTGCGCCGGCGCAGCATGCTCGACCCGGTGCCGCTGGGCTACAAGCGCCAGCGCATCGACTTCGGCCGAGGTGCCAAGCCGGCGATGACCATTCCCTGGGGCGATGTGGCCACCGCCTATTTCTCCACCGGCATCGGCAATGTCGAGGTCTATGTGCCGGCGCCCCCGGCCTTGGCCATCGGCCTGCGCCTGCTCGACCCGCTGCGCCCGCTGCTCGGCCTGGATGCCGTGCAGCGCTGGCTCAAACACCTGGTCGACAAACGCGTGCAAGGGCCCGATCAGGCCAGCCGTGAGCGCCAGCGCACCTGGCTGTGGGGCGAGGCGCGCAACGCCGCCGGCAGCCGCAGGACCGCGCGCCTGGAGACCGCCAATGGTTACCAGGTAACAGTGCATGGCGTGTTGCTGGCGGTGGGGCATCTGCTCGACTACAGCGGCCCCGGCGGCTACTTCACGCCGTCGCGGCTGCTCGGCGAGCGCTGTGTGGAACAGTTGCCCGGCTCGGGCAAGATCGTCATTTCCTGAGCCCAAGGCGGCGCCGGCGCGGGACCTATTTCTCGACCCAGTCGCCGGCGTCGTTCTTCTCGTAAACCGCCTTCACCGCCGCCCAGGCGACCTTGTGCGCCACCGCCTCGCGGCTGTCCTCGCCGCGCCTGTCGTCGGCATCGCGGTACTGCTCCCAGGCGCTGTTGAAGGCCTTGCGATAGATCTCCTGGGCGTGTCGCGGCAGGTTGTCCCGGACCGGCGCCGGCAATTCTTCGCAGCTGCCATAGGGCATCTGGCCACCTCCTTCAGGGGCGCCGTGACCAAGCCGTCGGCTGACGGCCCGGACGCGCCCATGCCTACCTCCTCAACTATAGGTCGCACGCTCCGGGTCTCCGCCCCGGCGATCTTTATTTTTAACGACTCGTCAATTTATTTGCACGAATCTTGCAGAATATTCAACAGCCCTTCCCCTGTGTAACCCTTCTACCCGCGGAGCCACCTCGATGCCGCTACGTCTCAAACTCGCGCTCAGCTATCTGGCCATCGGCCTGATCCCGGTTCTGGCGATGGCCTTTACCGCCTATCACCAGGCCAGCCAGGCGCTGCAGGAGCAGACCCTCAACGCCCTGGAAGCCGTGGCAAATATCAAACAGCGGCAATTGCTGGACAACTGGCAATCGCGGCACAACCAGCTCAGCACCCTGGCCAGCAACCTGGCCACCAGCTACCAGGGCCTGAACGGCGCGCCCCTGGTCAGCGCCGCCAACTACGACCGGCCGATCTTCGAGAACTTCATCAAGACCTTCGGCTTCAGCGAGCTGAAACTGATCGACGGCAAGGCCGACGTGATCTTCAGCGTGCAGCGCGGCGCCGACTACCAGCACAACCTCAACGATGCGCAATGGCGCGACACGCCCATGGCCCGCCTGGCCAACGCCGCCCTGAGCAGCCAGCAGGTGCAGATCGGCGACCTGCGGGTCAACCCACAGACCGGCGAGCCCAGCCAGTTCCTGGCCGCCCCCATCATCGCCGATGGCGAATTGCTCGCCCTGCTGATGCTGGAGCTGCCAATCGCCCCGCTCAACGACGTGATGCAGACCCGCCAGGGCCTGGGTGAAGCCGGGGAAACCTATCTGGTCGGGGCCGATGGCCTGCTGCGTTCCGACTCGGTGCGCTTCGCCGAGCAGCGGGTCAGCCGCGGCGAACAGCCAGGCGCGGCGCTGGCCGGCGAGGCCATCGCCCAAGCCCTGCAGGGCCAGCAGGGCCGCCTGGCCGAGCCGGGCCTGGACGGCCAGCCGGCGCTCAAGGCCTTCGTGCCCCTGGAGTTCGGTGGCCAGCACTGGGCGCTGATCGCCGAGATGGACCAGGCCCAGGCCTTTGCCGCGGTGCGTCAATTGATGCTGCAGATGCTCCTGCTCGGCCTGCTAACCGTTGCCGCGGTAGCCCTGGCGACCTGGCTGGTCAGCCGTAGCGTGATGCGCCCCCTGGGCGGCGAACCGAGCAGCATGGCCGCCCTGGCCCGGCGCCTGGCCGCTGGCGAACTGCGCCTGGCGGCCAGCGAGGGCACGCCCAGCGGCCTGATGCAGGCGCTGCACGAGATGGCCGGCGCCTGGCGCGAGGTGATCGAGCGGCTGCGCCAGGCCAGCCAGGCAGTGGGCGACGCCAGCGGCGACATCCTCGGCGCCGCCGGCCAGACCAGCAGTCGCCTCGATCAGCAGCAGCAGGCGCTGGAGATGGTGGTCAGCGCGGTCGACCAGATGGCCGCCACCGTGCAGGAGATCGCCGCCAACGCCAGCCAGAGCGCCGACGGCAGCGCCGCGGCGCGCGAGGCCTTCACCCGCATGCAGGACACCCTGCAGCGCATGATCGGCCGCCAGGACCAGCTGCTCGCCGGTCTGCGCCAGGCCGACGGGGTGGTGCGCACCCTGGCCGACAGCAGCCAGCAGGTCGGCTCGGTGCTGGCGGTGATTCGCGGCATCGCCGAGCAGACCAACCTGCTCGCCCTCAATGCCGCGATCGAAGCGGCCCGCGCCGGCGAGCAGGGTCGCGGCTTCGCCGTGGTCGCCGACGAGGTGCGCAGCCTGGCCCTGCGTACCCGCAGCGCCACCGAGGAGATCGAACAGACCATCGCCAGCATCGGCGCCTCCTCCAGCGAGGCGCAGAGCTGCATGCAGGGCTCCACCGAACAGGCCCATACCCTGGAAGAGCAGACCCAGGCCGTACTCGGCTCGCTGGCCCACCTCGACGACTCGCTGCAGGGCGTGCACGCCCTGGCCTTCCAGATCGCCGCGGCCGCCGAGCAGCAGGCGGCCACCACCCAGGAGGTCAACCAGCACATGCACCAGCTGCACCAGATGACCGGAGAAAACCGCCAGACCGCGGCCCACACCCGTGAATGCGGCGAACACCTGCAGCAGGTCGCCGGCAGCCAGCAGCAGCTGGTGGCGCACTTCCAGCTCTAATCGGCGGGCGCCACCAGCCAGGCCCGCGCCGCGCGCTGCAGGTGGCGGGTCAGGGTCGCCATCAGCTCGCCGCCATTGCGCCAGTGATGCCAGTACAGCGGCACGTCCAACGGCTGGCCGGGCAGCATCTCCTGCAGGGCGCCGCTGGCCAGCGCCTGCTCGACCTGCAGCTCGGGCACCAGGCCCCAGCCGAAGCCGGCACAGGCCAGGCGCACGAAACCCTCGGATGACGGGCACAGGTGGTGGGCGAAGCCGCCGGCCACGCCCAGCGCGGCCAGGTAGCGGTGCTGCAACTGGTCGTCCGGACCGAACACGATCGCCGGCACCCGCGCCAGTTCCTGCGCCGCGACGCCATTCGGGAAGTGCCGGGCGATAAAGGCCGGGCTGGCCAGCGCCCGGTAACGCATGGCGCCCAGCGCCAGCGAGCGGGCGCCGGCCAGGGGACGCTCGGCGGCGCACACGCAGCCCGCCACCTCACCGGCGCGCATGCGCTTGAGGCCGACTTCCTGGTCCTCCACCAGCAGGTCCAGCAGCACCCGCTGCTCGGCGCAGAACTCGCCCACCGCCGGAGCCCACCAGGTCGCCAGGCTGTCGGCATTGAGGGCGATGCGCAGGCGCTCGGGCGCACCGCCCTCGTCCAGCGCCGGCACCTGATCCTGCAGGTCGCGCTCGAGCAGACGCACCTGCTGTACGTGATTGAGCAGGCGTCGGCCGATTTCCGTCGCCGTCGGCGGCGTCGCCCGCACCAGCACCGGCTGGCCGACCCGCGCCTCGAGCAGCTTGATCCGCTGCGACACCGCCGACTGCGACAGGCCCAGCACCTGGGCGGCGCGCTCGAAGCCGGCCTGCTCCACCACGGCAGCCAGCGCGGCCAGCAACTTGTAGTCGAACAAATCACTTCTCCTAATGGGTGATAAGCAATATTGCTTTTTCTTATACAACCAAAGCCAGCAGACTGGCCACATCCAAACCCATCACCCAAGGACATCCCCATGGCCGGCGAAACCGCGTTACCCACCCTGCTACGTCAGCTGCAACCGCTGCTCAATCCCGGCGAGTACGTGTTCTGCAGCATCGGCGACCCGAGCCGACTGCAGGGCGTGCAGCCCCTGGGCAGCTTCCGCGAACGCGAGGGGTTGACGGTGATAGTGGCGCGTGATGAAGCTGAGCGCCTGGGCCTGGACTTCGACTACGTCGCCGCCTGGCTGACCCTCCAGGTGCACTCGGCGCTCAGCGCGGTGGGCCTGACCGCCGCGGTGGCCGGCGCCCTGGCCGAGGCCGGGATCAGCTGCAACCTGATCGCCGGCTACTACCACGACCACCTGTTCGTCGCCACCGCCGACGGCCCGCGGGCCCAGGCGGTGCTGCGCCGGCTGGCCGAGCAGGGAGCCTGAACGCCATGTGGCAGAGCTATAGCAACGGTCTGTTGATCGCCGCCGGACTGATCATCGCCCTCGGCGCGCAGAACGCCTTCGTCCTGGCGCAGAGCCTGCGCCGCGAACACCACCTGCCGGTAGCCGCGCTCTGCGTGCTCTGCGATGCCCTGCTGGTCAGCGCCGGGGTATTCGGCCTGGCCGCCCTGCTGGCGCAAGACCCGCTGCTGCTGGGCATCGCCCGCTGGGGCGGCGCCAGCTTCCTGCTCTGGTACGGCGGCCGGGCGCTGTGGCGCGCCTGCCGGCCCCAGGGGCTGAGCAAGGCCGGCGAGAACGCTCCGCGCTCGCGCCGTGCCGTATTGCTGGCCGCCCTGGCGGTGACCCTGCTCAACCCCCACGTGTACCTGGACACCGTGCTGCTGATCGGTTCGCTCGGCGCCCAGCAGAGCGAGCCCGGCGCCTATGCCTTGGGCGCCGCCAGCGCCTCGCTGCTGTGGTTCTTCAGCCTGGCCCTGGGCGCCGCCTGGCTGGCGCCCTGGCTCGCGCGGCCGACGACCTGGCGCCTGATCGACCTGGCGGTGGCCCTGATGATGCTCAGCATCGCCTGGCAGCTGATGATGCCAGGCACGCCCTCGGCCGTTCTCGCAGCGACCGGCGAGGGCCCTGGAGCCGGCTTTTCCACACAGTTGGCGCGTGGTTATGGTGCGGGGGCGGTGCTATGATTCCGGGTCTGCGGCCCGAGGAGGACAAACTCCCGCCGCTAGTCTGGCCGCCCGTGATCGGCCTTGCGCTCACCGCACCTGACCCTTAGTAGGAGATAAACCATGGCTTTCGAATTGCCGCCGCTGCCATACGAGAAGAACGCCCTCGAGCCGCACATTTCCGCCGAGACCCTCGAATACCACCACGACAAGCACCACAACACCTATGTCGTGAACCTGAACAACCTGGTGCCGGGCACCGAGTTCGAAGGCAAGACCCTGGAAGAGATCGTCAAGACCTCGTCGGGCGGCATCTTCAACAACGCCGCTCAGGTGTGGAACCACACCTTCTACTGGAACTGCATGAGCCCCAACGGCGGCGGCCAGCCGACTGGCGCCCTGGCTGACGCGATCAACGCGGCCTTCGGCTCCTTCGACAAGTTCAAGGAAGAGTTCAGCAAGGTTTCCATCGGCACCTTCGGTTCCGGCTGGGGCTGGCTGGTGAAGAAGGCCGACGGTTCCCTGGCCCTGGCCAGCACCATCGGCGCCGGCAACCCGCTGACCAGCGGCGACACCCCGCTGCTGACCTGCGACGTGTGGGAACACGCCTACTACATCGACTACCGCAACCTGCGTCCGAAGTACGTCGAGGCGTTCTGGAACCTGGTCAACTGGGACTTCGTGGCGAGCAACTACGCCGCCTAAGACCGCGTCCCCGTACACAAGAAACCCGGCCGATGCCGGGTTTCTTGGTTTTCCAGGCGCCAAAAGCCCGGACGCGGCCCGGTTCACGGGCCGATGCACGCGCCGCCAGCCTTAGCCGCACGTCACCTCAGGCACCACAAGCGGCGCCGATCGTCGAGCCGGCGTCGCCAAATCCGCCCGCCTGAAGCACAGTAGCCAGCCGATAAATCGCGCCAATCGCGCTCAAGTCCCGGGGCCCTCGCACCGATACAGTGACAGGTAACGCCGAAGCCAAGCTCAGACGTACTCCTTGTGTTCACCGCAAACATCGATAATGGCCCTTTGACGGCAACTGCGAGTTTGCCAATACTCTCAATCGGTCTGACGCCTCCAGCATCGAACAAGGAATCGCCACTTGAAGTTGGAACTCAAGAACAGTCTGTCCCTGAAGTTGCTGCGCGTCGTGCTGCTCTCGGCACTGGTGGTCGGCGTGGTATTGAGCTGCGCCCAGATCGTCTTCGACATCTACAAGACCCGCCAGGCGGTGAGCAACGATGCCCATCGCATCCTCGGCATGTTCCGCGACCCCTCCACGCAGGCAGTCTACAGCCTGGATCGGGAGATGGGCATGCAGGTCATCGAGGGCCTGTTCCAGCACGAGTCGGTGCGTGAAGCGGCCATCGGCCACCCCAACGAACCCATGCTGGCCGAGAAGAGCCGCGAACTGGCGCAGCTGCCGACGCGCTGGCTGACCGACCTGATTCTCGGCCAGCAGCAGCACTTTTCCACCCAGCTGGTCGGCCGCGGCCCCTACAGCGAATACTACGGCGACCTCAGCATCACCCTCGATACCGCCCCCTATGGCCAGGAATTCGTCACCAGCTCGGTGATCATCTTCATCGCCGGGGTCCTGCGCGCCCTGGCCATGGCCCTGGTGCTGTACCTGGTCTACCACTGGCTGCTGACCAAGCCGCTGTCGAAGATCATCGAACACCTCAGCCAGATCAACCCGGACCGGCCCAGCGCGCACAAGCTGCCGATGCTCGTGGGCAACGAGAAGAACGAACTGGGGCTGTGGATCAACACCGCCAACCAGCTGCTGTCCTCCATAGAGCGCAACACCCACCTGCGCCGTGAAGCGGAGAACAGCCTGCTGCGCATGGCCCAGTACGACTTCCTCACCGGCCTGCCCAACCGCCAGCAACTGCAGCAGCAACTCGACCATATTCTCGAGGACGCCGGTCGCCTGCAGCGCCGCGTCGCCGTGCTCTGCGTGGGCCTGGATGACTTCAAGGGCATCAACGAACAGTTCAGCTACCAGACCGGCGACCAGCTGCTGCTGGCCCTGTCCGATCGTCTGCGCAGCCACAGCGGCCGCCTCGGCGCCCTGGCCCGGCTCGGCGGCGACCAGTTCGCCCTGGTTCAGGCCGACATCGAGCAGCCCTACGAGGCGGCCGAGCTGGCGCAGAGCGTACTCGACGACCTGGAGATCCCGTTCAGTCTCGACCAGCAGGAGGTGCGCCTGCGCGCCACCATCGGCATCACTCTGTTCCCGGAAGACGGCGACAGCACCGAGAAGTTGCTGCAGAAGGCCGAGCAGACCATGACCCTGGCCAAGAGCCGCTCGCGAAACCGCTACCAGTTCTATATCGCCAGTGTCGACAGCGAGATGCGCCGGCGCCGCGAGCTGGAGAAGGACCTGCGCGACGCCCTGGCGCTGAACCAGTTCCATTTGGTCTATCAGCCCCAGGTGGACTACCGCGACCACAGCGTGGTGGGTGTCGAGGCCCTGCTGCGCTGGCAGCACCCCGAGCACGGCTTCGTGCCGCCGGACCTGTTCATCCCCCTGGCCGAACAGAACGGCACCATCATCCCGATCGGCGAATGGATTCTCGACCAGGCCTGCCGGCAGCTGCGCGAATGGCATGACCAGGGCTTCGACGAGCTGCGCATGGCGGTCAACCTGTCTACCGTGCAACTGCACCACGCCGAATTGCCGCGGGTGGTCAACAACCTGATGCAGGTCTATCGCCTGCCATCGCGCAGTCTGGAGCTGGAAGTCACCGAGACCGGCCTGATGGAGGACATCAGCACCGCCGCCCAGCACCTGCTCAGCCTGCGCCGCTCGGGGGCGCTGATCGCCATCGACGACTTCGGCACCGGCTACTCCTCGCTGAGCTACCTGAAGAGCCTGCCGCTGGACAAGATCAAGATCGACAAGAGCTTCGTCCAGGACCTCCTGGAGGACGAGGACGACGCCACCATCGTGCGGGCCATCATCCAGTTGGGCAAGAGCCTGGGCATGCAGGTGATCGCCGAAGGGGTGGAGACCATCGAGCAGGAGGCCTACATCATCGCCGAGGGCTGTCACGAGGGGCAGGGCTACTTCTACAGCAAGCCGCTGCCGGCCCGCGAGCTGACCCTCTACCTCAAGCAGGCCCGACGCCTGAGCGGCGCGGCCAGCAATCCGGCAACCCTCTGAGTCACCACCGCAGCCCCCGCCGATCGGCGGGCAGACCGTTCGACCTGCCGCCCCACACGCCCCAGCGCCGGGTCCTCGCGAAGCCCCGCCCCTGCTAGAAAGTACCGACGCCCAGCAGCCAGGCCGTGGCCAGGGCACCGCCCAGGCACAGGCATGCGCCGGCGGCCGCCTGCCAGTAGAAGCTGCGGGCCAACTCGTCCTCGCCGGCGCAGGAGAGGATGAAGGGCTGTGATGCTTGTGGCGCGGCCATGTGATGCCGGGCCGGTTGCACGCTTTGCTGGCGATGCCGGTCCTCGGCCTCCAGTTGCGCGGCCAGACGCACCCGATTCCACTCCTGCTCGTCCAGCTGGCCATTGCCGTCGCCGTCGAAGCGCTGCAGCAACCCGGCGAAGTCGCCCTTCCACTGGCGAATCACCGCGCTCTGCGCCGTCGCCAGGTCGAGCCCCTGGCGACCGCCTCCGCTGCTGCGAAAGTCGCCAATCGCATACAGTGGCTGACCGGCGTGCAGGCGCTCCTCGCTGTAGCGATAGTTCTTGCCGGCCGAGAATAACCCCGCCCAGCCTGCCGGCTGCGGACCGCGCGGATGGCGCAGGTTGCCCCGCCAGACCTCGCGGGTGGCCGGGCGCACCTCGGCGCCGCGCGGATTGATCAGGCACTGACCGGTGCCATCGTCCAGCAACAGCCAGGCTTCGCTGCTACCGCTCTCGATCGGACGCCAGCTGCGCGTCTTGTCGTCGGACTGGTACTCCTCGATGCTGTAGCGCCACCACAGGCAGGGCTTGCCGGTCAGCGGGCCGGCGATGGCGGTCCCGGCTTGCGCCGCCAGCACGCCATAGAACTCGGCGTAGCCCTGCGCCGCCGAGCGGATCTTCGAGGTCGGCGTATCCAGCAGGTGACGGGCCTGGGCCAGGCGACGCAGGCCCCACCAGCCACCGCCCAGGGTGGCGGCGACGCTGAACGCCAGGCCGACCAGTTGTTCCTCGAGCACCATGACTCAGCCGAACAGCGACTTGAGGTCGACGTCGGCCTTCTGCGCCTCGCTGAACTGCAGCAGCGGCGCCGCGCCGAAGGCGAAGGCCCGCGCGATCAGCACATCGGGAAACTGCTCGATACGCACGTTGTTCAGGTTGACCGCCTCGTTGTACAGCTCGCGGCGGTCGGCGATGCCGTTTTCCAGGCCGCTGATGCGCTGTTGCAGATGCTGGAAGCTGTCATTGGCCTTCAGCTCCGGGTAGTTCTCGGCCAGGGCGAACAACTGGCCAAGACCGGCGCGCAGACCGCTTTCGGCTCGGCCCAGGGCACCGACGTCGCCCTGCTCGCGGGCGCTGGATACGGCCTGGCGCGCGGCGATGACCCGCTCCAGGGTGGTGCGCTCGTGCTGCATGTACTGCTTGCAGGTCTCCACCAGCTTGGGCAGCTCCTCATGACGCTGCCTGAGCAGCACGTCGATGTTGGCCCAGGCCTTGCTAACCCCGTGCTTGAGGCGCACCAGGCCGTTGTACAGGATCACCGCGAAGGCGGCGACGAGCAGCAGGATGACGATCAGGGCGACACTGGCAAGACTCATGAGCTGTTCTCCATAACGACGAGCCTGTACGACTGCAGGCAGTAGGCGAGCCGGCATTCTAACGGCATCACGCAGCCGTTGCGCAGACCCGGCGCACGGCGACGATGGCAGTCGGTGGCAATTACCCTTTGCGCTTAATGCAAATCTTTCGCATTATACTCACCTTTCCGGTCGACTCCGCTCACCGCTTTCCACCTCTAATACGCAAAGGACTCGTCATGATTCGTATGCCCCTGGCTTCCGCCAGCCTGCTGGCCATCGCCATCTCCCTCGCCGGTTGCGGCGACGACCAGGCCACCGTCAGCCAAGCAGCTACGCCCGCCGCCACTGCAGCCAGCGTAGCGACCACCCGCTTCGACGACGCCGCCGGCAAGGCCGTGGTGGCCCACTATGCGGACCTGGCCCTGGCCGTGTTCAGCGACGCCGCCAGCACCGGCAAGTCCCTGCAGAGCGCCATCGATGCGCTGCTGGCCAATCCCGACGAACAGACGCTGCAAGCCGCTCGCCAGGCCTGGCTGGCGGCACGCGTGCCCTACATGCAGAGTGAAGTGTTCCGCTTCGGCAACAGCGTGGTCGACGACTGGGAAGGCCAGTTGAATGCCTGGCCGCTGGACGAAGGCCTGATCGACTACGTCGCCGCCGATTACCAGCACGCCCTGGGCAACCCCGGCGCCGCCGCCAACATCATCGCCAACACCCAGATCCAGGTCGGCGAAGACCAGCTCGACGTTTCCACGATCACCCCACAGACCCTGGCCAGCCTGAACGAACTGGGTGGCTCCGAGGCCAACGTCGCCACCGGCTACCACGCCATCGAGTTCCTCCTCTGGGGCCAGGACCTCAATGGCAGCAACCCGGGTGCCGGCGAGCGTCCTGCCAGCGACTTCGTGGTCGGCGAAGGCGCCACCGGTGGCCACAACGAACGCCGCCGGGCCTACCTCAAGGCCGCCGCCGACCTGCTGGTCAGCGATCTGGACGAGATGGTCGGCCAGTGGCAGGCCGGGGTAAACGACAACTACCGCGCCAGCCTGCTGGCCGACACGGCCGAGAACGGCCTGCGCAAGATGCTGTTCGGCATGGGCAGCCTGTCGCTCGGCGAACTGGCCGGCGAGCGCATGAAGGTCGCCCTGGAGGCCAACTCCACCGAAGACGAGCAGGATTGCTTCAGCGACAACACCCACAACTCGCACTTCTATGACGGCAAGGGCGTGCGCAACGTCTACCTGGGCGAGTACCAGAAAGTCGACGGCAGCGTACTGAGTGGCCCGAGCCTGTCCGCGCTGGTGGCGCAGACCGACGCCGAGGCCGACAGCACCCTCAAGGCCAACCTGGCGACCACCGAGACCAAGCTGCAGGCCCTGGTCGACAGCGCCAACAACGGCCAGCATTTCGATCAGCTGATCGCCGCCGACAACGCCGCCGGCCAGCAGATCGTGCGCGACGCCATCGCCGCCCTGGTGGTGCAGACCGGCGCCATCGAGCAGGCCGCCGGCAAGCTGGGGATCGACGACCTGAACCCGGATAGCGCCGACCACAGCTTCTGATTCGACGTCGGCTTGCCCGAGCCGGTGTTCCCTCCAGGGGCGCCGGCTTTTTTTCGCCTGCGACCTTCGGTCACCACGCTAACGCTAATCGGTCTTATTTGAATTCACACAATCTGCTAAGATCCCTCGCCTCTCCCGACCTGGACCCGGATCGCCTGTGATGCTGCCGCCCCTTCGTCTGCTGCTGCCCGTGCTGGCCCTGACCCTGAGCGCCTGCGACCAGGGGCCGCGCTTCACCCGGGCCGAGCCTGGCGAGGCCCTCTCGGCCGGCAGCGCCACGGTGTTCAAGCGCGATCACAATGCCTTTTCCCAGCCCTCGGCCAACCTCTCGCCATCGCGGCGCCTGGACTTCAGCGTCGGCAACAGTTTCTTTCGCAATCCCTGGGTGCCGGCCCCCGCTACCACCACGGCGCGCGACGGCCTGGGGCCTCTGCTCAACACCAATGCCTGCCAGAACTGCCACATCAAGGACGGCCGCGGCCACCCGCCCGCGGCACAGGCGCCCAGCGCCGCCTCGATGCTGGTGCGCCTGTCGTTGCCGGCCAGCGCCGAGCAGGCCGAGACCCTAAAGCGCCTGGGCGTGATACCGGAGCCGACCTACGGCGGCCAGCTGCAGGACATGGCCAATCCCGGCAGCGTCCCCGAGGGCAAGGTGCGCATCGCCTACCGCCCGCTGCCGGTGACCTTCGCCGACGGCTATCGGGTCGAACTGCGCCAACCCAGTCTGGAAATCAGCCAGCTGGGGTACGGCCCCATGCACCCGGACACGCTGTTTTCCGCCCGCGTGGCCCCACCGATGATCGGCCTGGGCCTGCTCGAGGCCATTGCCGAGGACGCCATCCTGGCCAACGCCGACCCGCAGGACGCCGACGGCGATGGCATCTCCGGCCGCGCCAACCGGGTCTGGGACGATGCCCGCGGCCAGACCGTGCTTGGCCGCTTCGGCTGGAAGGCCGGGCAACCTACGCTCAACCAGCAGAATGCCCACGCCTTCGCCGGCGACATGGGCCTGACCAGCAGCCTGTTACCCGCCGACGACTGCACGGCCGCGCAGAGCGCCTGTCGCGCGGCGAGCCAGGCCGACGAGCCGGAGGTCAGCGACAACATTCTCGCCAGCGTGTTGTTCTACAGCCGCAACCTCGGCGTGCCGGCACGCCGTGATGTCGACTCGGCGCAGGTGCTGCAAGGCAAGGGCCTGTTTCACCAGGCCGGCTGCCAGGGCTGTCACACCCCCCGCTTCACCACCGCCGCCGATGCCGCCGAAGCGGAGCTGGCCAACCAGCTCATTCGCCCCTACAGCGACCTGCTGCTACATGACATGGGCGCCGGCCTGGCCGACAATCGCGGCGAGTTTCTCGCCGACGGTCGCGAATGGCGCACCCCGCCGCTGTGGGGGATCGGCCTGACCGAGGCGGTCAACGGCCATACCCAGTTCCTCCATGACGGCCGCGCGCGCAACCTGCTCGAGGCCATCCTCTGGCATGGCGGCGAAGCCGAGACGGCCAAGCAACAGGTCCTGACTTTCAACGCCGACGAGCGCGCCGCGCTCCTGGCCTTCCTGAACTCGCTGTAAGGAGATGCGCATGCTTCGCTCCCCCGTTTCCCTGGCCGTACTGGGCCTGGCGCTCAGCGCCTGCACCGCCGCCGACCCGCGGCAGCAGGTGGCAACCGCCCTCACCGACGGCGTGCTGCTGCCCGCCTATAGCGCCTGGGCCGAAACCGACCGCCAGTTGGCCAGCAGCGGCCAGGCCTTCTGCAGCGGCGAACAGATCCTGGCCGAGGCGCGCCAGGCCTTCCTCGGCGCACAGAGCGCCTGGGCGGGCTTGCAGCCCCTGCTGGTCGGCCCCATGGCCGAGGGCAACCGCGCCTGGCAGGTGCAGTTCTGGCCAGACAAGAAGAACCTGGTGGCCCGCCAGGTGACCGCCCTGCTGGCCAGCAAGCCGCAGCTGAGCGCCGCCGACCTGGACAAGTCCAGCGTGGTGGTCCAGGGCCTGACGGCCTACGAGTACCTGCTGTACGACGCCGACATCGACCTCAACGATGCCGCGCAGAAGGCCCGCTACTGCCCGCTGCTCACCGCCATCGGCCAGCATCAGCAGCAGCTGGCCGCCGACGTGCTGGGTCTCTGGCAAGCCGATGAGGGCATGGCCGCCCAGCTCAAGCACTTCCCCAATGCCCGCTATGCCGACGCCAACGAGGCGGTCACCGAACTGCTGCGCGCCCAGGTCAGTGCGCTGGAGGTGATGAAGAAGAAACTCGGCACCCCGCTCGGCCGGCAAAGCAAAGGCCAACCACAGCCCTACCAGGCCGAAGCCTGGCGCAGCAACAGCAGCCTGGCCAACCTGGCGGACGCCCTGGCCAGCGCCGAGCGCAGCTGGCACGGTGCGGCGCAGGACGGCTTCCAGGCGCTGCTGGGCGACCAGCAGCAAGAGCTGAAACGGCGTATCGACGACGCCTTCTCCGCCACCCGCCAGCAACTCGCCGCCCTGCAGCGCCCGCTCGGCGAGCTGCTCGGTGACGAGGCCGGACGCGCCGAGCTGAATGCGCTGTACGACAGCCTCGGCGCCCTGCACCGCCTGCATGAAAGCGAGCTGGCCAAGGCCCTGGGCGTTCAACTGGGCTTCAACGCCCACGATGGTGACTAGATGCAACGCAGAGCCTTTCTCGGCCTCGGCGCCGCCCTGGCCGCCACAGCCGCCGCCGCCACCCTGGGCGGCTGGACCCTGAGCGCCGGCGGTCCGCAGCCGCTGCTGCTGTCGGCGCGCAACGGGGCCGATGGCCAGCATTTCGCCGTCGGCTACCGGCTGGACGGCAGCCAGGTGTTCGCCACCCCCGTCACCGAGCGCTGCCACGACGTGGTGCCGCACCCCAGCCTGCCCCTGGCGCTGTTCGTCGGCCGCCGGCCAAGCACCCAGAGCTACCTGATCGACACCCGCGACGGCCACCTGCTGCAGACCCTGGAGTCGCAGGCACAGCGACACTTCTATGGCCATGCGCTGTTCCACCGCAGCGGCGCCTGGCTGTACGCCACGGAGAACGACACCCGCGAGCCGGGCCGCGGGGTCATCGGCGTCTACCGCCTCGAAGGCGATCAGCTGCAGCGCGACGGCGAGCTGTCCAGCCACGGCATAGGCCCGCACCAGCTGCTCTGGCTGGCGGACGGCGAAACCCTGGTGGTGGCCAATGGCGGCATCCGCACCGAGGCCGACAGCCGGGTCGAGATGAACCTCGACAGCATGCAGCCCAGCCTGGTGCTGCTCAGGCGCGACGGCAGCCTGGTCAGCCAGGAGCAGTTGCCGCAGCCGCAGAACAGCGTGCGCCACCTGGCCGTGGCCGCCGACGGCACCATCGTCAGCGGCCAGCAGTACATGGGCGACGCCAGCGACGCCGTGCCGCTGCTGGCGATCAAGCGCCCCGGCCAGGCCTTCCAGGCCTTTCCCCTGGGCGAGCCCCAGCGCCTGGCGATGAACCAGTACACCGCCAGCCTGGCGATCCACGATGAACTGCGCCTGCTGGCCGTCACCGCCCCGCGCGGCAACCGCCTGTTCATCTGGGACCTGGATAGCGCCGAGCTGCGCCTGGACACGGCCCTGGCCGATTGCGCCGGCGTCGGCGCGGTGGCCGAAGGCTTCGTGGTCAGCGCCGGCATCGGCCGCTGCCGCCTGTATGACTGCCGCCAGCGGCGCATCCTCAGTCAGCCGCTGCAACTGCCCGCCGGCCTCTGGGACAATCACCTGCGCCTGGCCTAGGCGCCCACCCGCGACACTCAAGATCGGCGGCACGCTGCCGATCTCTTATTCACCTGGTCTCAACGCCTGGTTTTCGCCACAGGGATGTAACAGCCGGCTGCCAGCCTGGATTGGTGCTTCAGCCAACCTCCATCCGCTCACTCGAGGCGTCGAACATGCCCCTTCAAAGCTCATTGCGCGCGCAGCTTCTCGGCCTGCTCGGTGGCAGCCTGGCGCTGATCCTGATCATCGCCGCCGCCTGCTTCAACTTCCTGTCCAATGACATCCAGGCCTATCGCGGCCTGATCGACGGTCCGCTGCAGACCTCGCGCCTGGGCGAGCAGGCCAACCTGGAGTTCAAGGTCCAGGTGCAGGAATGGAAAAACGTCCTGTTGCGCGGCCAGGATGCAGAGAACCTGAGCAAGTACTGGGCTCAGTTCGAAGCCCAGGAGCGCAAGGTTCAGGAGCTGCTCGGCCAGATGGCCAGCCAGGCCAAGGGCGATGCCGGCCTGCGCAGCGAGATCGAGAGCCTGCGTAGCGAACACCTGAAACTGGGCCAGAACTACCGCAAGGGCCGCGATGCCTTCCTCGCCGCGGGGGCCGACGCCAAGGCCGGCGACGCCGCCGTCAAGGGCATCGACCGCGCCGCCAGCGAACAGATGAGCAAGCTGGTCGAGCGGCTGCGCGACAGCGGCAACGCCCAGGCCCAGCAGATCAGCGCCAGCGCCGACAGCACTGTGCTCTACGGCAGCCTGGTGATGCTGGCGTCGGGCCTGCTGATCGGCTGGTTCAGCCTGATGCTGGTCAACCGCAACCTGATCGCGCCGATCCGCCAATTGATCGAACACATCGGCCAGCTCAGCCGCGGCAACTTCGGCCAGCATGTCGATACCAGCCGCCGCGACGAACTCGGCCACCTGGCCCAAGCCGCCAACACCCTGCGCGACTTCCTCGCCGACACCTTCAGCCGCCTGCAGCAGAGCACCGCCAATCTGGACAGCGCCAGCAGCGAGCTGGGCTCGATCGCCAGCCAGATGTCCCAGGGCACCCGCGATCAGTTCTCGCGCACCGACCAGGTGGCCACGGCCATGCACGAGATGTCCGCCACCGCTCAGGAAGTCGCCCGCCACGCCGCCGAGGCGGCAAACGCCGCCGACGATGCGGACAAGTCCGCCCAGCAGGGCGAACAGGTGATGCAGGCGACCATCCACACCATCACCGGCATGCGTGGCGAGATCGCCAACACTGCCGAGGTGATCCGCCGCCTCGAAAGCGACAGCGGACGCATCGGCAAGGTCCTCGAGGTGATTCGCGGCATCGCCGAGCAGACCAACCTGCTGGCCCTCAACGCGGCCATCGAGGCGGCCCGTGCCGGCGATGCCGGCCGTGGCTTCGCCGTGGTCGCCGACGAGGTACGCACCCTGGCCCAGCGCACCGCCGAATCCACCGCCGAGATCCACCAGATCATCGATACCGTGCAGACCGGCGCGGTCAACGCGGTGCGCGCCATCGAAAGCGGCCAGCAGCGCAGCGACGAGGGCGTCGAGCAGGTCACCCAGGCCGGCGCCATGCTGCAGCGCATCACCGGCGCGGTGGAGGCCATCCGCGACATGAACCGGCAGATCGCCACCGCCGCCGAAGAGCAGACCTCGGTGGCCGAGGACATCTCGCGCAACCTCACCGAGATCACCGCGATCGCCACCACCAACCAGGAAAACGTGCAGCGCACCGAAACCGCCAGCCAGAGCCTGAATGCGCTATCCGGCCAGCTCGGCCAGGTGACCCAGCGCCTCAACGGCTGAGCCCCGCAGACGTCCAGGCCAGGCTGCCACGCCCGTGGCCGGCCTGGCACCTGGCCAGGCTGGCCTGACGGCAGATCGCCGATCGTCGGACGCCCAGGCGGCGAGCGGAAAAACCCGCCACCCTCTGTCTAATCTCGAAACCTGAAGCGCTTTGACTTGCCCCCGGCAAGGGTACTAAGGTGCCTGTCTGCCTATTCCCAGGCCCCATTCGCCTTGCCAAGGAACCGGAATATGTTGCTCCGCCGCATGTTGATCATGCTGGGCGTGGTCGCCCTCGTGGTACTCGCCCTCGCCGCCTACAAAGGCTGGACCATCTACCAGCAGGTCCAGCAGTTCTCTGCCCCCCAACCCGCCATCAGTGTCTCCGCCGCCGTCGCCCAGCAGCGTCCCTGGCAGAGCCGCCTGCCGGCCATCGGCACGCTCAAGGCATTCCTCGGCGTCGACCTGGCCGCCGAAGTCGACGGCATCGTACGCGACGTGCTGTTCGAGTCCGGGGAGAAGGTCGCACTCGGCCAGCCGCTGATCCAGCTCGACAATGAAGTCGAGCGCGCCAGCCTGGCCACCGCCGAAGCCGAGCGCGGCCTGGCCCGGGTCGAGTTCGAGCGCGGGCGCAGCCTGGTGCGCCGCTCGAACATCTCCAAGAGCGAGTTCGACCGGCTCTCGGCCGAACTGCAGAAAGCCACGGCCAGCGTCGCCCAGCTCAAGGCCACCCTGGACAAGAAACGCATCCTCGCCCCGTTCGCCGGCACCATCGGCATCCGCCAGGTGGATCCCGGCGACTACCTGTCGCCCGGCGCGACCATCGCCACCCTGCAGGACCTGTCCCGGCTGCACGTCGACTTCTTCCTGCCCGAGCAGAACGCGCCGCAGGTGGCGCTCGGCCAGCGGGTCAGGGTCAGCGTGGCGGCCTACCCGGGCGAGTGGTTCGAGGGCAGCATCAGTGCGATCAACCCCAAGGTCGAGGATCAAACCCGCAACCTGCAGGTGCGCGCCACCCTGGCCAACCCCGAGGAAAAACTCCTGCCGGGCATGTTCGCCAACCTCAACCTGATCCTGCCCGGCGATCAGCCGCAGGTGCTGGTACCGGAAACCGCGATTACCTACACCCTGTACGGCAACTCGGTGTACGTGGTCGACGAACGCAAGGATCAGGACGGCCAGGTCGAAAAGGACGCCAAGGGCCAGGCGCAACTGGTGGTCGAACGACGCTTCGTCGAGACCGGCGAGCGTCGCGACGGCCTGGTGGTGGTGCTCAAGGGCCTGGAGGCCGGCGAACGGGTGGTCACCGCCGGCCAGCTCAAGCTGGACAACGGCGCCCACGTCACCCTCGTCGATGACCGGGCCCTCACGCCCCAAGCCAACGCCGCCCAATAGGCGCGGCCGCCAAGGAATTGCACATGGCTTTTACCGATCCCTTTATCCGCCGCCCGGTGCTGGCCACCGTGGTCAGCCTGCTGATCGTGCTGCTCGGCCTGCAGGCGTTCAACAAGCTGGTGATCCGCCAGTACCCGCAAATGGAGAACGCCCTGATCAAGGTGACCACCGCCTACCCGGGGGCCAACGCCGAGACCATCCAGGGCTACATCACCCAGCCGATGCAGCAGAGCCTGGCCAGCGCCGAAGGCATCGACTACATGACCTCGGCCAGCCAGCAGAACCTGTCGGTCATCTCCATCTATGCACGCATCGGTGCCGACAGCGACCGCCTGTTCACCGAGCTGCTGGCCAAGGCCAACGAGGTCAAGAACCAGCTGCCGCAGGACGCCGAAGACCCGGTGCTGTCCAAGGAGGCCGCCGACGCCTCGGCGCTGATGTACATCAGCTTCTTCAGCGACGAGCTGTCCAACCCGCAGATTACCGACTACCTGTCCCGGGTCATCCAGCCCAAGCTGGCCACCCTGCCGGGCATGGCCGAGGCGCAGATCCTCGGCAACCAGGTGTTCGCCATGCGCCTGTGGCTGGACCCGGTGAAGATGGCGGCCTATGGCGTCACCGCCAGGGACCTCGACGACGCGGTGCGCCAGTACAACTTCCTCGCTGCCGCCGGCGAGGTGAAGGGCCAGTACGTGGTCACCAGCATCAATGCCGACACCGACCTCAAGTCGGCCGAGGCCTTCGCCGCCATTCCGGTGAAGACCGACGGCGATCGCCGGGTGCTGGTGAGCGATATCGCCCGGGTCGAGATGGGCGCGGCCAACTACGACTCGATCAGCTCCTTCGACGGCACCCCCTCGGTCTACATCGCCATCAAGGGCACCCCCAGTGCCAACCCGCTGGATGTGATCAAGGAAGTGCGCGGCCTGCTGCCGGAGCTCGAGGCGCAACTGCCACCTAACCTCAAGGTGGCCATCGCCTATGACGCCACCCAGTTCATCCAGGCCTCGATCGACGAGGTGATCAAGACCCTGCTCGAAGCCGTGCTGATCGTCATCGTGGTGGTGTTCCTGTTCCTCGGCGCCCTGCGCTCGGTGCTGATCCCGGTGATCACCATCCCGCTGTCGATGATCGGCGTGCTGTTCTTCATGCAGCTGATGGGCTACTCGATCAACCTGCTGACCCTGCTGGCCATGGTTTTGGCCATCGGCCTGGTGGTAGACGATGCGATCGTGGTGGTGGAGAACATTCACCGCCATATCGAGGAAGGCAAGACGCCCTTCGACGCCGCCATCGAGGGCGCGCGCGAGATCGCCGTGCCGGTGGTGTCGATGACCATCACCCTGGCCGCGGTCTACGCCCCCATCGGCTTCCTCGAGGGCCTGACCGGTGCCCTGTTCCGCGAGTTCGCCCTGACCCTGGCCGGGGCGGTGATCATCTCCGGGATAGTCGCGCTGACCCTGTCGCCGATGATGTGCGCCAAGCTGCTGCGCCACGACGAGAACCCCAGCGGCCTGGCCCACCGCCTCGATGTGCTGTTCGAGCGCCTCAAGCAGCGCTACCAGAAGGCCCTGCACGGCACCCTGAACACCCGCCCGGTGGTGGTGGTGTTCGCCCTCATCGTCATGGCGCTGATCCCGGCCTTGCTCAGCTTCAGCCAGAGCGAACTGGCGCCCGAAGAAGACCAGGGCATCGTCTTCCTCTTCGCCAATGCGCCGCAGCCGACCAACCTCGACTACCTGAACGCCTACACCGACCAGTTCGTGCCGATCTTCAAGTCCTTCCCGGAGTACTACCGGTCGTTCCAGATCAACGGCTTTGACGGCGTGCAATCGGGCATCGGCGGCTTCCTGCTGAAACCCTGGGACGAGCGCGAGCGCACCCAGATGGAGCTGCTGCCGCAGGTCCAGGCCAAACTCGATCAGATCCCCGGCCTGCAGGTGTTCGGCTTCAACCTGCCGTCGCTGCCAGGCACCGGCGAGGGCCTGCCGTTCCAGTTCGTGATCAACACGCCGAACGACTACGAGTCGCTGCTGCAGGTGGCCGAGCGGATCAAGCAGCGCGCCCTGGAGTCAGGCAAATTCGCCTTCCTCAACATCGACCTGGCGTTCGACAAGCCCGAGGTGGTGGTGGAGATCGACCGCGAGAAGGCCGCGCAGATGGGCGTGTCCATGGAAGACCTGGGCGCCACCCTGGCCAGCCTGCTCGGCGAGGGCGAGATCAACCGCTTCACCATCGACGGGCGCAGCTACAAGGTGATCGCCCAGGTCGAGCGCGCCTACCGCGACAACCCGGGCTGGCTGAACAACTACTACGTGAAGAGCGACAGCGGCGCCATGGTCGCCCTGGGCACCCTGATCCGCCTCAGCGACCGCGCCCGGCCGACCAGGCTCAAGCAGTTCCAGCAGCTCAACTCGGCGATCATCGAGGGCGTGACCATCGTCAGTCAGGGCGAGGCGATCGACACCATCGGCCAGATCGCCGACGAGGAGGCGCCGCGCGGCTATGCCTTCGACTATGCCGGCGCCTCGCGCCAGTACATCCAGGAAGGCAGTGCGCTCTACGTCACCTTCGGCCTGGCCCTGGCGATCATCTTCCTGGTCCTGGCCGCGCAGTTCGAGAGCTTCCGCGACCCGCTGGTGATCCTGGTCACGGTGCCGCTGTCGATCTGCGGGGCACTGGTGCCGATTTTCCTCGGTTTTTCCAGCCTGAACATCTATACCCAGGTGGGCCTGGTGACCCTGATCGGGCTGATCAGCAAGCACGGCATCCTGATCGTCGAGTTCGCCAACCAGTTGCGCCGCGACCAGGGCCTGAGCGTGCGCGAAGCCATCGAACAAGCCGCGGCGATTCGCCTGCGACCGGTACTGATGACCACGGCCGCCATGGTCTTCGGCATGCTGCCGCTGATCCTCGCCAGCGGCGCCGGTGCGGTCAGCCGCTTCGACATCGGCCTGGTGATCGCCACCGGTATGTCGGTGGGCACCCTGTTCACCCTGTTCGTCCTGCCCTGCGTGTACAGCCTGCTGGCCAAGCCGGACGCAGCGCCAGCGCCGGCGCCGGCGCCACAAGCCATGAGCGCCCACTGAGCAGGCGCAAAAAAGCCGCTCACCGCGTGCCGGTGAACGGCTTTTTCGTTGCCCAGCCTGGCCGGCTGGCGATCTCGCTCAGCCTTGCGGCCCCATGCCCTGGGACAGACCGAACATCAGCAGCAGCAGGTCCTGGTCCGGGTGAAGCTGCTCGGCCATGCCGATCTTGGCCGGCAGCGGGCAGTAAGCCAGTCCCTTGCCGCTGAGCACCGCGGGGCCGGGTTCATGCCAGGCGGCGGCGGCCAAGGTCGCCACGCCCAGCGCAGCGACGAGGAACAAACCTCGAGCAATTTCTAACTTCATGATTGCAACCCCTTGATAGCGCTGCCAAACGCTTGTTGGTAACAGTAGATCAAGCGCGCCCAGTCGCCAGCGGCCCACGACGAATGGCGTTTGAGTTGCAACATGTCGTGGCGCGCGGCCCGCTGTCGACTGAGGCGCCGCCGGCTTTTCTCCAGGTCGAGCAACGCGGTCTCGATTTCAACCTGCGCCCCGACCTGCTCGACGCGCACGAACACATGCTTCTGGTACAGGCATCCATGCTGCCAGCCGGCTCGATGAAACCGCGCCAGCATCTGCGCGATCTGCTCCAGCAGGCGATGATTGACCTCGGGACCAAAACGCTCGCGCCCGCCCTCGGCGTACCAGCGATTGACCTCCTGAAAGCCTTCTAGTTCCTCCGACACCAGCAGCCCGCGCCAGGTGCCGGCGGCGTCTTTCCGGACCTCGCAGAACAGCAGGTTGGGCGCCTTGACCCCAATCCGCGCCAGCGCCAGCAGGGCATCGCGCTCGCGCAGCACGGTCGGGCGACCGAGGGGATGGCGCAGGCTGCGGTAGAAGTGGCCGACCTGGCGTTTGGCATAGAGCACCCGCCCTTGCTCCAGCTGCAGGCGCTGTACACCGCTCTCGCCGCCGCGACGCCGATTCGGCTCCTCGACCCACTCACCCTGAAGTTGCCACCACTGCTCGAACGCCATCGCTGCTGTCATCGAATTCACAACCCTTGTCCTACCAAAAACCAAGCGAACCTCGCCGCGACCGGACCCAGAATGGTCCATGGCGGTCACCCACGGTAACAAAAGGTTCACCCTGTAACCCCATGGAACGACCGCCGGAGCAGTCTTCGCGCAGGCGGGCAGGCCAGGCACCAGGGTGCTATCGGCCCGCTGTGCCGGGGTATTGGCGCCGACCCGCGGGCCGGCGAGAAGCAATGGGACGCAAGTTTCACGCCATGACTCTGGCGCCGCAGGCCGGCGCACCCGCATGCCGGCCCCCTTGTCAGGGCGCGGAGCCATCCCACGGGCGCGGCGCCCAGGTGCCGAAGCGCTGGGCAGCAGACAAAAAAAACCCCGCGCCAAGGGCGCGGGGTTTTTCGGTGTTTCCGGGAAGGCCGGTCGGCTTACATCATGCCGCCCATGCCGCCCATGCCACCCATGCCACCCATGTCCGGCATGCCACCGCCGGCCGGCTTGTCGTCGGCGGCATCGCCGACCATGGCTTCGGTGGTGATCATCAGGCTGCCGATCGAGGTAGCGGCCTGCAGCGCGGAACGGGTGACCTTGGCCGGATCGAGGATACCCATCTCGATCATGTCGCCGTAGACACCGGTCGCCGCGTTGTAGCCGAAGTTGCCTTCGCCTTGCTTGACCTTGTCGACCACCACGCTCGGCTCGTCACCAGCGTTGGCGACGATCTGGCGCAGCGGCGCTTCGACGGCGCGACGCAGCAGCGCGATACCGACGTTCTGGTCTTCGTTGTCGCCCTTCAGGCCGGAGATGGCCTGCAGTGCACGCACCAGGGCCACGCCACCGCCAGGTACCACGCCTTCTTCCACTGCCGCGCGGGTCGCGTGCAGGGCGTCTTCGACGCGGGCCTTCTTCTCTTTCATCTCGACTTCGGTACCGGCACCGACCTTGATCACGGCAACACCGCCGGCCAGCTTGGCCAGACGCTCTTGCAGCTTCTCCTTGTCGTAATCGGAGGAAGTGTCTTCGACCTGCTTGCGGATCTGCGCCACGCGCGCTTCGATGTCGACCTGCTGGCCGGCACCGTCGATGATGGTGGTGTTTTCCTTGCTCAGCACGACGCGCTTGGCGTTACCCAGGTGCTCCAGGGTGGCGCCTTCCAGGCTCAGGCCGACTTCTTCGGAAATCACGGTACCACCGGTCAGGATGGCGATGTCCTGCAGCATGGCCTTGCGACGATCGCCGAAGCCCGGCGCCTTGACCGCAGCGACCTTGACGATGCCGCGCATGTTGTTGACCACCAGGGTGGCCAGGGCTTCGCCTTCGACGTCTTCGGCGACGATCAGCAGCGGACGACCGGCCTTGGCGACGGCTTCCAGCACCGGCAGCATTTCGCGGATGTTGGAGATCTTCTTGTCGACCAGCAGGATCAGCGGGGTCTCAAGCTCGGCCACCATGGTGTCCGGCTTGTTGATGAAGTAAGGGGACAGGTAGCCGCGGTCGAACTGCATGCCTTCGACGACCGACAGCTCGTTCTCCAGGCCCGAGCCTTCCTCGACGGTGATCACGCCTTCTTTACCGACCTTCTCCATGGCTTCGGCGATGATGTCGCCGATCGAGCTGTCGGAGTTGGCGGAGATGGTGCCGACCTGGGCGATGGCCTTGGTGTCGGCGCACGGCTTGGACAGCTCCTTGAGCTCCTTGACGATGGCGATGGTGGCCTTGTCGATGCCGCGCTTGAGGTCCATCGGGTTCATGCCGGCAGCCACGGCCTTGAGGCCTTCGCTGACGATGGCCTGGGCCAGTACGGTAGCGGTGGTGGTGCCGTCACCGGCTTCGTCGTTGGCCTTGGAAGCGACGTCCTTGACCAGCTGCGCGCCCATGTTCTCGAAGCGGTCTTTCAGCTCGATTTCTTTGGCGACGGAAACGCCGTCCTTGGTGATGGTCGGAGCGCCGAAGCTCTTCTCGAGAATCACGTTGCGACCTTTCGGGCCCAGGGTGGCCTTCACGGCGTCAGCCAGGACGTTAACACCGGTGAGCATCTTCTTGCGGGCGGAGTCGCCGAATTTGACTTCTTTAGCAGCCATGTTGATTGATCCTTAAATTCTTGACGGTTGAACGGAGATTCGCAGGAATCAGGCTTCGATGACGGCGAGGATTTCGCTTTCGCCCATCACCAGCAGGTCTTCGCCGTCGACCTTGACGGTGTTGCTGCCCGAGTAAGGGCCGAACACCACCTTGTCACCGACCTTCACGGCCAGCGGGCGAACTTCGCCGTTGTCCAGCACGCGACCGGTGCCGACGGCGACGATCTCGCCCTGATTCGGCTTCTCGGCAGCGGAGCCCGGCAGCACGATGCCGCCTGCGGTCTTGGTTTCTTCTTCGCTGCGACGGATCACGACGCGGTCATGCAGAGGACGAAGCTTCATTGTCGATCTCTCCCAGTAGGTTGTTTTCATCGGCCGGTGCCTTCACCGGCGGGTTAGCAAAATCCGGCGGTGCCGGTTGCGTGCCGAGGCGATCGCTACGACCAGTCACTCGACTGCCCCTATCGACTACCCGCGCCACGCTGAAGTCTGTTCTGCCGAAACCGGCAGAAAACCTTGCGGTGTCCGCTACATAAGGGCGTACAAGGGGATTTCAAGGGCAGGCGAGGAAAATTTTTTCGCCGCCGAACGAACGCCGGCGCTGCCCCGAGCGCTCTCGAGGCCAGACCAACAGGACCGGCCAAATGGCAGGGTCACGGCCGGCGGAACTAGTCGCGGCGCTCGTACTCGCCCTCGATCACATTCGGTCGGGGCGCGTCCGGTCGAGCCGCGTCCGGCCGAGCCGAACCTGGCCGAGTCTGCCTGGCCAGCTCATCGGCGAAGGCCCGCTGGCGCATGGCCTGCTCGGCGGCACGCTGGCGCAGCTTGTTGACCAGCAGGCGGCGGGTAAAGGGGATCAGGCAGAACACACCGAAGATGTCACTGATGAACCCCGGCAACAGCAGCAGACCGCCACCGAGCGCGATCGTCAGGCCCTCGAGCATTTCCTGTTCGGGCAACTCGCCGCGCGCCAGCTTCTCGCGAGCGCGCCAGGCCGTCGCCAGGCCAGCGACCCGCAGCAGGACGCTCCCCAGGATCGCGCTGCCTATCACCAGCAGCAGGGTCGGCAACACGCCAATCGCACTCCCCACCTTGATCAGCAGGGCCAGCTCGACGATCGGGAACAGCAGGAACAACAACAGAAAAACGCGCATCAAGGATTCCTTAGCGGAAGAACGGCTTCCAGTAAGAGTGAAATAGGGGGTCGCCGGGCTAATTCAAGCCGGCTCCTCGCCGCTGGTCGGCAAGAGCTACGCGCGAGCCAGCTGGATCAGGGCCTGCCGCACCTCGGCGGGAGTGTTGCAAGATGTTGGGAATGCCAGCCAGTGCAGGCTCTGGCCGATACGCAGGTGGAAGCCCTCGCTGTCGATCCCGACCATCTGCGCCGCCTCCTGGCCAGGCAGGTCGGCCAGCTCGACGTAATGGGCAATGGCGGCGGCATGGTCCTGGTTCATGTGCTCGAGCATGCCCTGTTCCGTCTCATCGCCAGCACCGGCTGCCGCGGCGAAGGGGTTGGCCAGGGCCACCTGGTCCAGCCAGTGGATCGCGCCGAAGCCGCCGATATAGCGCCAGCGCACCGGTTCCAGACGCCAGAAATCGAAGTCATGCGCCCGATGGTAGTCGCGCGACTGGGGGAAAAAGCGGTAATAACGCAGTGCGGCCGCCTCGATCTCGTCTTGGTCACACAATTGTCGCGCTTCGGCGAGCAGAGTGAGACGGCCGACCGCCTGCACATCCTCGGCGCCGCGCTCGCCCACCAGCAACGAGCACTTGGCGTCCTGCCTGAGGTTATGGGTGTGCTGGGCGATACGGCTGATCAGGATCAGCGGGCGCCCCTGGGCATCCAGGCAGTAGGGCACCACCGATCCGAACGGAAAGCCCGGCATGGCTTGCGAATGGGTGGAGAGCACCCCCCGGTATTCCTTGAGCAGCAATTCTCGGGCATGCTTGCCGGCTTTCACGCTCACCTTATGACTCCTCGCTTAGAATTCGTCACGAACGGACAGGTGCCTAGAATAGCGGTTTGCGGGCACCAGCGGGGCAAACGCACTACTTCGAGGGGATATCGCGATGCAACTGCAAGATAAAGTGATCATCATCACCGGCGGCTGTCAGGGCCTGGGGCGGGCCATGGGCGAATACCTGGCCGGCAAGGGCGTAAAACTGGCCCTGGTCGATCTCAACCAGGAAAAACTCGACCAGGCCGTGGCCGCCTGCAAGGCGCTTGGCGTCGAGGCACGCGCCTACCTGTGCAACGTCGCCAATGAAGAGCAGGTGACCCACATGGTCGCCCAGGTGGCCGAGGACTTCGGCGCCATCAATGGCCTGGTGAACAACGCAGGTATCCTGCGCGACGGCCTGACCATCAAGGTCAAGGACGGCGAACTGAGCAAGATGAGCCTGGCCCAGTGGCAGTCGGTGATCGACGTCAACCTGACCGGCGTGTTCCTCTGCACCCGCGAGGTGGCGGCGAAGATGATCGAACTGAAGAATCAGGGCGCGATCGTCAATATTTCTTCGATCTCCCGCGCCGGCAACATGGGCCAGGCCAACTACTCCGCGGCCAAGGCCGGGGTCGCCGCCGACACCGTGGTCTGGGCCAAGGAGCTCGCGCGCTACGGCATTCGCGTGGCCGGCGTCGCCCCGGGCTTCATCGAGACCGAGATGACCCTGAGCATGAAGCCCGAGGCGCTGGACAAGATGACCGCCGGCATCCCGCTGCGGCGCATGGGCAAGCCGGACGAGATTGCCCACTCGGTGGCCTACATCCTGGAGAACGACTACTACACCGGTCGTATCCTGGAGCTGGACGGCGGCCTGCGCCTGTAACCCCAGCACTGCCAAGCCATAACCAAGAAGCCCCGCAACTGCGGGGCTTCTTGGTTATGGTCGCCGTCCACAGGACGGGTTCGGCTTACCAACCGACGCCGAAGCCCAGGCTGTAATGGGTCTCGTCCACGTCACCTTGCGAGCCGCTGACCAGGTCCTTCTCGGCTTTCATGTTCAACGAGGCCCAATCGGTCATCTTGTAACGCAGGCCCGCCTCGGCATCCAGGGTGTACTCGGCGACATTGGTCAGCGGCTTGCCCAGCTCGCCACTGCTGAACAGTTCCACCGACCTGCCGATCAGGTAGCGGTTGTAGTCCCACTTGGCGCCCAGGGCGTAGAAGTCGTCCTCGTCGCCATCGGCGTAGCGATAGTCGCTGCGGTTGAGTAGCCCGGCCACCGAGAATGCCCCCAACTGGTTGTCCCAGAACTGGTAACCCGGACCACTGCCGACCGTGCGCTGGCGCGCCAGCTCCTCGAGCTGGTCATGCTTGTATTCCAGTCGCCCCTGCCAGAACCAGTGCTCGTCGAGGAAGCGGTCCAGGGCGTACTCGGCATTCCAATTGTCGGTGGCCACCACCCCGTCCTGGTACTCGCGGTTATAACCGGCCTCGCCGTTGTGCCGCCACAGGCCGTGGCGCGCCTGGGTCTTGAGATCGACGTCATAGTCGTCGGTATCGCTTTCGGCCCGCTTGTAGTCCAGCGCCGCGTCTATATTGCCCCTCCAGGTCCAATCCTCGACCAGCGGCTTGGGCTTCATGATCTGGCGGATGCTGGCCAGCTCGATGGTGCGCGGCGCCTCGCCATTGGCCAGCACCACCTTGCCCGGTTCGGCGGCGTGCAGGGACTTGGCGCGTTCGCCGACCTGCGCATCCTCCTTGATCAGCAGCTCACGGTCGCTTTCCAGGGTGGCGACCTTGCGCCAATCCAGGGCGATGGCGCCGCCATAATCGGTTTGCAGCAGGAGTTTGCCTCCGTCGAAGAACTTGATCTGGCCGCTTAGGCGATCGCCATTCTTCAGCCACACGGTATCGGCCAGCAGGGGGGCGGCTGTCAGGGAGAGGGCTAGGCACAGCAGGGTTCTGGAAAACATGGGACGAGGACTGTTTGGCTGAGCGAAAAAACCGGGCATTATCCGTAGGTCCGGCACCTGAGCAAGGACTGACCGTCGGAATCCGGTCGAGTTCAACCCGCCCGCCTGAGCAGCCGTAGACCCTGGCGAGCCCCCCCGGAACTCAGGCCGCCACCTGCCCTCCAATCGATCGGGCCCGACGGCAACTGCAAGGGTGGATTTATGGGTGCCGGTAACGGCAGGATGGGGGGCATGAACGATCGACACGCATCAGGGCCGAGCGCCAGCCACGAGGCCCGCCGCGAGGCGCTCTACGCCGTGCTGGCCCAGGTTCCCGCCGGCAAGGTGGTCAGCTACGGGCAACTGGCCGAAATGGCCGGGCTCGGCCGCGCCGCGCGCTGGGTCGGCCGCACCCTTGGCCAGTTACCCGACGGCAGCCGCCTGCCCTGGCATCGGGTGCTCGCCGCCGGCGGGCGCCTGAGCCTGCCCGCCGGCAGCGTTTCGGGCGAAGAGCAACGGGCACGCTTGCGCGCCGAAGGCGTGCTTATCCATGCCGATCGCGTGGATATCCGACGGCACGGCTGGCGCCCGACGGAGCACAGCGGTTAGAGTGCGCCCTTTATTAGCTCATCCCCAGGCTGACTCCCGCCCAATGCCTCGTAAAAGCTGGCGCGATGCGATCGCTGCCTACTCCAGCCCCGCCACGCTGGTGCTCCTGCTGCTCGGCTTTGCCGCCGGCCTGCCCTATATGCTGGTGTTCTCGACGCTATCCGTCTGGCTGCGCGAAGCCGGCGTGGCCCGCGAGACCATCGGCTTCGCCAGCCTGATCGGCCTGGCCTATGCCTTCAAATGGGTCTGGTCGCCGCTGCTCGACCAATGGCGCCTGCCATTGCTCGGGCGCATGGGCCGGCGGCGCTCCTGGCTGGTCCTGTCCCAGGTGCTGATCGCCACCGGCCTGGCCGGCATGGCCCTGTGCGACCCGCAGACCAAGCTGACCTGGCTGATTTCCCTGGCGGTGCTGGTGGCCTTCGCCTCGGCCACCCAGGACATCGCCATCGACGCCTACCGCCTGGAGATCGTCGAGCAGACCCGCCAGGCCGCGTTGGCCGCCAGCTATATGGCCGGCTACCGGGTCGCGGCCCTGCTGGCCACCGCCGGCGCGCTGTATTTCGCCGAAGGCTTCGGTTCCACCGTGCAGCTCTACCAGCATGGCGCCTGGGCCGGCACCTACCTGGTATTCGCCCTGCTGATGCTGCCCGGCCTGGCGACCAGCCTGTGGATGCGCGAACCGCCGGTGCCGCTGAAGACCCAGTTGGACGCCGCCCGCTACGGTTTCACCCACCAGATCGTCTCGGTGCTGGTGCTGATCGTCCTGCTGATCTCGGTGCCGGCGATGTTCACCCAGCTCTACTACACCGATTTCGCCAGCGTGGTGCGCGGCGAAGCGAGCATGCTCGACCTGCTGCTGGTCGACCGCGCCTTCCTGCGCGCCCTGCTCTACACCATCCTCACCGGCCTTTGCCTGTCGAACATGGGCCGGCGCGGCCTGGCGCCGGTGCTGACCCCGGTCAACGACTTCATCGTCCGCTACCGCTGGCAGGCCCTGGTACTGCTCGGCCTGATCGCTACCTACCGGATGTCGGACACTGTGATGGGGGTGATGGCCAACGTCTTCTATATCGACCAGGGCTTCACCAAGGACCAGATCGCCAGCGTCAGCAAGCTGTTCGGCCTGTTCATGACCCTGTTCGGCGCCGGCGTCGGCGGGCTGCTGATCGTGCGCTTCGGTATCCTGCCGATCCTGTTCATCGGCGGCGCCGCCTCGGCGGCGACCAACCTGCTGTTCCTGATGCTGGCCGGCATGGGCGCCAACCTGCAGATGCTGATCCTGACCATCAGCGCCGACAACTTCAGCGCCGGCCTGGCCACCGCGGCGTTCGTCGCCTACCTGTCGAGCCTGACCAACCTGAAGTTCTCCGCCACCCAGTACGCCCTGCTCAGCTCGATCATGCTGCTGCTGCCGCGGCTGATCGGCGGCTACTCCGGGGTGATGGTGGAGAACCTCGGCTACGCCCAGTTCTTCCTCGCCACCGCCCTGCTGGGCGTGCCGACGCTGGTGCTGATCGCCCTGCAGTGGCGCCGCGAAGGCCCGCAGGCCAATGGCTCGAGCCCGGCGGCGCCCCCCGAGCAGGCATGAAAAAGCCCCGCAATCGCGGGGCTTTTTCGTCGCATTGCACGCCTCAGCCGGCTTGCACCAGGTGCACCACCCGCTGCGGGAACGGGATGCCGATGCCGGCTTCGGTCAAGCGCTCCTTGGCCAACTCGGTGAAGCCGAAGGTCACCGGCCAGTAGTCGGCGGTATCCACCCAGACGCGCAACGACAGGTTGACCGCGCTGTCGCCCAGACCGGTGACGAACACCACCGGCGCCGGGTCGCGGTGCACCCGCGGATCCTCGGCGATCTGCAGCAGCACATCGCGCGCCTTCTTGATGTCGCTGGAGTAGTCGATCCCCAGGTTGATGTCGGCGCGGCGCCGCGCTTCGCGCGAGTAGTTGGTGATGTGACCGTTGGACAGGCTGCCATTGGGCACTATCACCACCTTGTTGTCGGCGGTCTTCAGGGTGGTGTGGAAGATCTCGATGCTGTCCACGCTGCCCGACACGCCCTGCGCCTCGATCCAGTCACCGGCGCGAAACGGGCGGAACAGCATGATCAGCACGCCGCCGGCGAAGTTCGCCAGGCTGCCCTGCAGGGCCAGGCCGATGGCCAGGCCGGCGGCACCGATGACGGCGATGAACGAGGTGGTCTCCACGCCGATCATCGAGGCCACGCTGACCAGCAGCAAAACCTTGAGGACGATACCGGCCAGGCTGCCGATAAAGCCGTTCAAGGCGCGGTCGACGTTGCGCTTGTCCATCAGCCCGCGGACTTTGCGGGTCAGGGAGTTGATCAGCCACCAACCGACCAGCAGGGTGAGCAAGGCCAGGGCCAGCTTGCCGCCGTAGTTCAACAGCACCGGCAGCCAGGTCTCGGACATCTTCACCAGTTGTTCGACACTCATTTCCATCGGGTAACTCTCCATTCAACGCCTAAAACGCAACCGCCATGGCAGGCCATGGCGGTCATATCACTCGCACAGCGGGTGCGACGCCGAAGCGCCGCCGGGGTTCAATGTCGCGCGAATCAATCGCGGAAATTGTTGAACTGCAGGGGCATGCCGAAATCCTTGGCACGCAGGACCGCGATCGCCTCTTGCAGGTCGTCGCGCTTCTTGCCGGTGACGCGCACCTGCTCGCCCTGGATAGCCGCCTGGACCTTGAGCTTGCTGTCCTTGATATGGGCGACGATCTTCTTCGCCAGCTCCTTGTCGATGCCCTCGCGCAGGATCACCTCCTGCTTGACGGTCTTGCCCGAAGGGTAGGCGTCCTTGAACTCCAGGCACTGCACGTCGATCTTGCGCTTGACCAGGCTGAGCTTGAGAATCTCGAGCATCTGTTCCAGCTGGAAATCCGCGTCGGCGGTCAGGTTGACGGTCAGTTCCTTGAGCTCGAAACTGCCTTTGCCGCGCAGGTCGTAGCGCCGCTCAAGCTCCTTGATGGCGTTGTCCACGGCGTTGGTGACTTCGTGTTTGTCCAGCTCGGACACCACGTCGAACGAGGGCATGGGCTTCCTCCAGATAGACGGCGCGACCCAGATCACGGAAGGGACACGCCTGGCTTGACGGTAAAAAAACCCCGCCATTATATATCCCTAATGCCCCATACTGCCCGGCGAAGTGCCGAGTTCCTGCGACTTCCCAGCGAGCCCTCCCTATGTCCGACCCCCATCTCAGCATCCTGGTGGTGGATGACGCCAAGTTCTCCAGCGCCATGATCGGCCGCGCCCTGAGCCAGGCCGGCTACCAGGACGTGCGCTTTGCCAGCAGCGCCGCCGAGGCGATTCGCCTGCTCGAGCAGCGTCCGGCCAGTGTGCTCCTGGCCGACTGGCTGATGCCGGAAATGGACGGCCTGGAGCTGACCGGACGGGTGCGCCAGCTGGACGAAATGGCCGACCACTACACCTACATCATGCTGCTGACCGGCAAGGAGGGCGACAACGTGCTGGGCGAGGCCTTCGACCGCGGCGTCGATGACTTCGTCAGCAAGGCGGCAATGAACGAGCAACTGGTGCCGCGGGTGTTCGCCGCCGACCGGCTGTGCAATACCCTGCAGCGCCTGCTTCAGGAGAATCGCCTGCTCAGGCAGAACATCGCCAGCCTGGAACAGCGCAACCTGGTCGACTCGCTCACCGGCCTGGGCAATTCGCGCTACCTGCGCCAGAAGCTGCTCGACAGCCTGCGCCAGATCGAATCCCGCGGCGGCGCCCTGTGCTACCTGCTGATCGGCCTGCATGAAGCCGCCGCGCTGCAGCGCAAGTACGGCAGCGGCTTCTACGACGAACTGCTGCACGGAGTCGCCCGGCGTCTGCAACAACTGGTGCGGCCACTGGACATACTGGTGCGCCTGGACGACACCCACTTTGCCTTGGTTACCCTGCTCGACGACCTGCAGGAGTGCTCGCCGAGCAGCTTCAAGCGCCTGCACGAGGGCCTGAACCTCAAGGCCTTCAAGACCAGCGAAGGCTTCATCAGCCTCAAGGCCGGCATCAGCCTGGTCGGCCTCGACAGCAAGGCCCTGCCCCTCGATCCGCACAGCCTGCTCGAACAGGCGCAGGCGCTGTTGCCCCAGGCCTATGCCAGCGGCCGCGTGGCGGCCATGCGCCTGCCCGCGCCTTGATCACCCGGCCATTTGCCGGCAGGCTCGGCAAGCGCTAGGCTGCCGGCACCCACTCAATCAGCGAGGAGCGCCATGACCTGGCACGTACTGGGCGCCGGTAGCCTCGGCAGCCTGTGGGCGGTGCGCCTGGCCCGCGCCGGCCTGCCGGTGCGCCTGATCCTGCGCAACGCCGAGCGCCTGGCCAGCTACGAACAGGCCGGCGGCCTGACCCTGGTCGAGCCGGAGCATAGCCAGCTGTATCCCCTGGACGCGCAAACCGTGGCTGCGCCCGAGCCCATCGAGCGCCTGCTGCTGGCCTGCAAGGCCTATGACGCCGAGGCCGCCATCACCGAGCTGGCACCGCGCCTGGCCCCAGGCGCGGAGCTGATCCTGCTGCAGAACGGTCTGGGCAGCCAGGACGCCGTGGCGGCCCGGGTACCGCAGGCGCGCTGCATCTTCGCCTCCAGCACCGAAGGCGCGTTCCGCGAGGGCGATTGGCGGGTGGTATTCGCCGGCCACGGCCACACCTGGCTGGGCGACCCGCAGAACCTGGCCGCACCGCCTTGGCTGACCGAACTCGAGCACGCCGGTATCGCCCACGACTGGAGCCTGGATATCCTTGGCCGGCTCTGGCGCAAGCTGGCCCTGAACTGCGCCATCAACCCGCTGACCGTGCTCCACGACTGCCGCAACGGCGGTCTGGCCGAGCACCCCGCGGAAGTCGCGACCCTGTGCGCCGAGTTGGTCGAGTTGCTGACGACCTGCGGCCAGGCCGACGCGGCCAAGGGGCTGGAACAGGAAGTAAGGCGGGTGATCCAGGCCACCGCGGCAAACTACTCCTCGATGCATCAGGACGTCGCCCAGGGCCGGCGCACCGAGATCGGCTACCTGCTCGGCCATGCCTGCGCCACGGCTCGGCGCCACCGCCTGAGCTTGCCGCACCTGGAAGCCCTGCATGGGCGCCTGCTCGACTCCCTGCGCGCGCGCGGATTGCCCAGCCATTGAGCCGCGCGGTACCCTGCCCACACTTCCGCCACCGCGATTCGCCCGCCCATGTCCTTGCGTCAGCGCCTCGATAACCTCCCGGTCGGCCGCAAACTGCTGGCCGCCCTGCTGGTGCTGCTGGCGGCCGTGCTGCTGGTGGCCAACCTGGCCTTTATCAGCGCGGCCTACTGGATCTCCCAGCAGAGCATGGCGCCCCAGGCGCTGCACACCCTCGGTCGCCTGATCGCCAGTCCCGCCCACAGCCACCAGGCCCTGGCGTCGCCGGCAGCCGCCGAAGCCGTGCTGCAGCTGCTGGATGACTACGAGCCGTTGCGCGCGGCGGCGATCTATGACGACCGGGGGCTGATCATGGCGCAGTTGCAGCGTGGCGCCGCGCTGCCGCTGCCACAGCAACTCGACGGGCTGGTCGGCTGGCGCCGCAGCGAGTACCGCGCCAATCTGCTGCTCGAGCTGCCCCAGGCCGACGGGCGCCCTGGCCACCTGCTGCTGGTCGCCTCCGGCGAGCTGCCGGGTGCCTTCTACACCGGCACCCTCACCGCCAGCCTGGCGATACTCGCCTTCAGCGTGCTGCTCTGGCTGCTGGTGGCCAGACAGGTACGCCGGCTGATCACCCGGCCCATCCGCCGCCTGGAAGAGCTGTCGCGCCAGGTCACCCGCGAGGAGAACTACGCCCTGCGTGCCCGGCGCGGCAACCAGGACGAGATCGGCAGCCTGGCCGATGCCTTCAATACCATGCTGATGCGCATGGAGGGCCGCGAGCAGCAGCTCAAACGCGCCCGCGACGATGCCCAGGCGGCATTCGACCAGGCGCAGAGCCTGGCCGAGGAGACCCGCCACTCCAACCGCAAGCTGGAGCTGGAAGTGCAGGTGCGCAGCAAGATCGAGAAGAAGCTCACCGGCTTTCAGAACTACCTCAACAGCATCATCGACTCCATGCCCTCGGCATTGATCGCCCTCGACGAGCAGCTCTATGTCACCCAGTGGAACCAGGAAGCCAGTGCCCTCTCCGGCACGCCCCTGGCCGAGGCACTCAACCAGCCGGTGTTTCTCGCCTTCCCGCCGCTGAAGCCCTTTCTCGCCCTGCTCAAGTGCACGGTCGAACAACACAAGGTGGAGAAGATCGAGCGGGTCACCTGGACCAAGGACGAGGAACCTCATCACTACGCCCTGACCTTCTATCCACTGTCTGGCAGCGCCGGGCGCGGCGTGGTGATCCGCATCGACGACATCACCCAGCGCCTGAACCTCGAGGAGATGATGGTGCAATCGGAGAAGATGCTCTCGGTCGGCGGGTTGGCCGCGGGCATGGCCCACGAGATCAACAACCCGCTCGGCGCCATCCTGCACAACGTGCAGAACATCCGCCGGCGGCTGTCACCGGACCTGCAGAAGAACCGTGACCAGGCCGAGCTGATCGGGGTCTGCCTGCAGGCCGTGGATCGCTACCTGCAGGCCCGGGAAGTGCCGCGCCTGCTCGACGACATCCAGCAGGCCGGCACCCGCGCGGCGAGGATCGTCTCGCACATGCTCAGCTTCAGCCGGCGCAGCAACCGCCAGCTGGCGCCCTGCCTGCTGCCGGCGCTGATCGATCAGGCCCTGGAAATCGCCAGCAACGACTTCGACCTGACCGAAAGCTTCGACTTCAAGAGCCTGGTCATCCAGCGCGACTTCGACCCCACGCTGGGCCCGGTCCCGGGTACCGCCAATGAGCTGGAGCAGGTGCTGGTCAACCTGCTGAAGAATGCCGCCCAGGCGATCCACCAGCGCGAACAGCCGAGCTCGCCCGGCCAGATCACCCTGCGCACCCGCTCCGCACCACCCTGGGCGGAAATCCAGGTGGAAGACAACGGCATCGGCATGACCGAGGCGGTGCGCAAGCGCATCTTCGAGCCCTTCTTCACCACCAAGGAGGTTGGCCAGGGCACCGGCCTGGGCCTGTCGGTGTCTTATTTCATCATCACCAACAACCACAAGGGGCAGATGGAGGTGCACTCCACCCCGGGCCAGGGCAGCTGCTTCACCCTGCGCCTGCCATTGGCCACCACCCCCGACGCCACAGGTCTGTGAACATGGGTTATCGACTGTCGAAGATTTACACGCGTACCGGCGATGCCGGCGAAACCGGCCTGGCCGATGGTCGCCGGGTGCCCAAGGACCACCCACGGGTGGAGGCCATGGGCGAACTGGACACCCTCAACAGCCAGCTCGGCCTGCTGCTGGCCGAGCTGGCCGAGCAACAGGCCGCGTGCCCCGGCCTGGACGAGCTGATCGAGGTCCTGGCGCCCTGCCAGCACCGCCTGTTCGACCTCGGCGGCGAAATGGCAATGCCCGAGTACCAGGCCCTGCAGGCGCACGAAGTCGAACGCCTGGAGGCGGCCATCGATCGCTGGAACGAGGAGCTCGGCCCACTGCAGAACTTCATCCTCCCCGGCGGTTCCCGGCTGATCGCCCAGGCCCACATGTGCCGCAGCCTGGCGCGCAACGCCGAGCGCCGCTGCCAGCAGCTCAATGCGCTGGAGCCGATCCGCGGCGTCGGCCTGGCCTACGTCAATCGCCTGTCCGACCTGCTGTTCGTCGCCGCCCGGCTGATCGCCCGGCGCCAGGGCGTCGACGAGGTGCTGTGGCAAGCGGCGCCCAAGCAGGCGGATTGAACAGCGCTCAGGTCAGACTCAGGCGACTCTCGAAGCGCCGCGCCTCACCGCTTAGCGGATCGACGAAGGCCAGGCCGCGGGCCAACAGCTTGAGCGGCTTGGCGTAATCGTCCGGCGCCCCCTGCTCGGCGCTCACCTCGGGATAGAAGGGGTCGTTGCAGATCGGCGCCCCCAGCGCCGCCAGGTGCACGCGCAACTGATGCTTCTTGCCGGTCACCGGATAGAGCGCATAGCGCCAGAGTGCGCCAAGGCGCTGGAGCAGCTCGATGCGCGTCTCGGTATTGGGCGTACCGGCCACCTCCTGCATGCGGAAGAAGGGCTCGCCGGCCTCCAGGCGCGTCCTGCGCACCAGGGGCAACTCCAGCTCCGGCAGGGCGGGCGCCAGCGCCTCGTAGCACTTGTCCATCAACCGCTCGCGAAACAGCGCCTGGTACTGGCCGCGGCTGCGCGGGTTGGTGGAGAACAGCACCAGCCCGGCGGTATGCCGGTCGATGCGGTGCAGCGGCACCAGGTCGGCGTTGCCCAGGCGCTTGGCCAGGCGCGCCTGCAGGGTCTGCTCGACGTAGTCGCCGGCCGGCATCACCGGCAGGAAATGCGGCTTGTCGGCCACCAGCAGGTGTTCGTCGACATACAGCACCTGCTCGGTGAACGGGATCGGCGTCTCTGCCGGCACTTCGCGAAAGTAATGCACGCGCATGCCGGCCCGATAGGGATGCTGCGGGCCGAGCGCACGGCCCTCGGCATCCAGCACCCGCCCCCGGGCCATGCGCTGCAGCCAGACCTCGCGGGCGATCGCCGGGAAGTGCGCGCACAGGCAGTCGAGCACGCAGGCCCAGTCGCCCGACGGCAGGTGCAGGGTGCTGGGGCGCATATTGGAGGGAGAACGGGCGGATACGGACATGAGGACACTCGCGACGGCAGGCGACTATTAGGCCGCAGCCGCCGCGCCGGCGTCAAAGCGGGGTTACAGCAAGATCACCGCCCAGACCAGGGTGATCAGGCACAGGGCGACCAGCTGCGCGGCGCTGCCCAGGTCCTTGGCCTGCTTCGACAGGGGGTGCAGTTCGAGCGAGATCCGGTCCACCACCGCCTCGATCGCCGAATTGAGCAACTCGACGATCAGCGCCAGCAGGCACACGGCGATCAGCAGGGCCCGCTCGACCCTGCCGACCTCCAGGCAGAACGCCAGAGGAATCAGCAACAGGTTGAGGGCCAGCAGCTGGCGAAAGGCGGCCTCGCCGCGGAACGCCGCCAGCAGCCCCGCCCATGAATAAGTACCGGCCTGAAGAATGCGGCGCCAGCCAGTCTTGCCCTTCAGGCCGGCGGCGTCGGTCGCGACGGTCAGTGACTCAGGTTTCATCGGGATACTCGGTAAACAGCTGATAGTAATCGACCAGTCGCCGCCAGTCAGCATCCGGCATGCCGGCGCGATGGCGATGCAATTGGGCCATGTCGCGACGCGCGGCCGTGCTGGCAGACCAGTAGCGGCGACACTTCTCCAGGTCGAGCAGGGCTACCTCGACCCCGTCGCCCGCCGCTCCAGTGCCAGGCCTGATGAAGATATGCTTGGGATACAGGCAGCCGTGCCGCCACCCGGCCCGGTGCAGGCGGCTGAGCACCAGCGCCAGCTGGCGCAACACCGGTTGGCGCAACATCGGTTGTCGCAACATCGGTTGGCGCAACGCCGACTCGCTTGCCGCGGCGTCGGCATACCACTGTTCCAGGCTGACAAAGCCGTGCAGCGCCTCGCTGACCAGCAGCGCACGCCACTGGCCGGCGCGCTTCTGCGCACCGGCATAGACCAGGCGGGGCACGCGGATACCCAGTTGTTCCAGCGCCTGCATGGCCTCCAGCTCGCGCAACACCGTGGGCCGCCCCAAGGGCCGGCGCCAGGAGCGGTACAGGTGGCCAACCTGGCGCTTGATATACAGCAGCCGGTCGGCCTTGTCGCGTAGCCGCTGCACGCCACTCTCGCCACCGCGACGCCGGTTCGGCGCTTCCACCCACTCACCGCGCAGCTGCCACCAGCGCGCGAAGACGCCGTCCGTATCGCCGCCCGGCGCGGTTGTCAGCTGTGCGCTCATCTCATTCGCCCTTGCGCAGTACATAGACCCGCCACATGGCATAGCCGGGTAGGAAGTCGCGATGCCCGAGGATGTCGAAGCCGACCTGGGCAAACTCCGCCTCGATGGTCGAGCGGGCGACCACGAAGCGATTCCGATTGTCCGTGGCGCGCCCTGCGGCCGTCCGCCTGGCCTCCAGGCGGCGGCGCTTCCAGGCCTTGTAGTTGCCGTCCACCCACAGCGAAACGATCAGGGTGTCGCGGGTCACCCGCTTGAACTCGCGCAGCATGCTCAGGCGGTGCGCGGGGTCGGCGACATGGTGCAGCAGGCGCATGCAGAAGATGCTGTCGACCGCATTGTCGCCCAGGTCGATGGCAAAGGCCGACGTCTGGAAGGTCCTGACCCGGGCGACGACGGCCTCGGGCTGGGCCGCCAGGGCGGTGGCCAGCATGTCCTTGGAGTTGTCTGCGGCGAGGATCACCCGGTTGTCCTGCTCGGCCAGCAGCGGCCAGAAGCGTCCGGCGCCGCAGGGCAGGTCGAGGACCAGATTGGGCTCACCCGCCAGGCTCAACGCCTGCCGAGCCAGCTGCTCGTCACGCCAATGCGACAGGCGCCGGGCCAGGCCATCCTGGTGTTTGTGCAGGTACTCTTGGGCGTGCTCGCGGTCATACTTGCGCGAGAACGCCAGTTCGATGGTCTTGTTGGTCGACATGGCAGCCGGCTCCGAGGAGGATCGGCCACCAAACTAGCGACGGCGGCATCACACCGCCGTCAAAAGGATGTGAAGAAAACGTGAGATCAGCCGCGCAGGTTGATCTCGAAGGCGCTGCCCCGGGGCGACAGGTCACGCACGCTGACCCGCCAGCCCTGGTGCACGCAGATCCGCTTGACCAGGGACAGGCCCAGCCCCAGGCCTTCCCCGCGCGACTGCAGGCCACGGACGAAGGGCTGGAACATCCGCTCCTGTTGATCCGAGGGAATGCCGACGCCGCTGTCCTCGACGCGAAAGCCCCCCTCCTCCAGAATCAGGCGCACGCCCCCCTGCTCGGTGTAGTGCAGGGCATTGCGCAGCAGATTCGACATCACCGTACGCAGGAAGCTGAGGTTGTACAGGGCCGTGTCGCGCCCGCGCTCGATCAGCTCGAAACGCAGCCCCTTCTCCTCGATCAAGGGCGCCCAGCGCCTGCTCTGCTCCTCGGCCACGGTGGCCAGGGTGGCGCTGCCGCCCTGGCTGGCCTCCTCCTGGCGGGCCCGCGCGAGGATCAGAAAGGTCTGCACCAGATCGCCCATCTCCTCGCTCGCCCGGGCGATGCGCTGCACCTGTTCGCGCTGGCGGGCATCGAGATTGGGGGCCACCTCCAGCAGTTCGCAGGAACTGGCGATGACCATCAGCGGGGTGCGCAGCTCGTGGCTCACATCGCTGGTGAACAGCTGCTCGCGCTCCAGGGTGCGACGCAGCTGGCCCAGGGTACTGTCGAAGGCCGCCGCCAGATGGCCGACCTCGTCGTCCGGATAATCCGGCGCCAGGGCCGGCGCCAGCGGATGCAGCTGGTCGCGGTGGCGGACCTGATTGGCCAGGCGGATCACCGGCGCCATGACCCGCCGGGCCAACAGCCAGCCGAGGCCCCAGGCGGCCAGCACGCTGAGCAGGAAACCGGCCAGCACCACGCCGAACAACAGCTGCTCGCGCGCCTCGAACTCCTGCTGCTCCTGCACCAGCAGAAACGCCTGGTCGCCGCGGCTGCGCTTGTAGGCGTAGAAGGCCTCGTCACCCTCGAGCACCTCGGAAAATCCATCGGGAACGCCGGCGAACTGCTCCGGCAACTCGAAACCGGGCACATTCGCCGCGAAGAAACGGGTGCCGGAATCCAGCTTGAGCGGCTTGTCGCCTTGCACCCCCTCGTCGATCACGGTGCTCAGTTCCCGGGCCATATCCTGGGACACCAGGTGCTCTTCGACGAAATGCACGATGCCGACGATGCTCAGCGAGAAGACCCCGCTGACCGCCAGGGTCATCAACACGAAGGCGATGACGATGCGCCGCAACAACGGCTGTTTAGACACCATCGGCAGACTCCGCCAGACGGTAACCCACGCCGTGGATGGTGTGCAGCATGGGTTTGCCGAATGGCTTGTCGAGCACCTGGCGCAACTGATGGATGTGGCTGCGCAGGCTGTCGCTGTCCGGGCAGTCGTCCCCCCACAACGCCTCTTCGAGCACCTCACGGCGCACCACCGCCGGGCTCTTCTGCATCAGCACGGCCAGCAGCTTCAGGCCCAGCGGGTTGAGTTTGAGCGGTTGCCCAGCGCGGCTGATGTGCAGGGTATCGAGGTCGTAGACCAGCTCACCGACCTGCAGCTGGCGCTTGCGGCTGCCCTGACTGCGACGCAGGATGGCCTCGATGCGCGCCACCAGTTCAGACAGGGCGAAAGGCTTGAGCAAGTAGTCGTCGGCCCCGGCATTCAAGCCCCGCAGGCGGTCATCCAGGGCGTCGCGGGCAGTCAGCATGATGATCGGCGTGTCGCAGCGGGCATCCTCGCGCAGGCGTTTGCACAACTGATAGCCGTCCATGCCCGGCAGCATGATGTCGAGCACGATCAGGTCGTAGTGTTCGGTCGCGGCCAGGTGCAAGCCGCTCAGGCCATCCTGCGCGCAATCGACGCTGTAGCCCTTGAGGGCCAGGTAATCGAGGACGTTGGCGAGGATGTCGCGGTTATCTTCCACCACCAGAATTCGCATCGTTGTTTGCCCCTTCCCAAGCTGCCTTGACGTTTTTTTCACACGGGCGTGACAGGCCACTCACAGCGCCCCGCACAGACTGCACCGCGCTGCCCCGAGCGCGATCATACGATGCGTCGCTCACGTTTGTCTGATTCGGCCCGCCTGCCCGATGTGACCGGGCCATGGCCACGACGAAGCAGGCCACTCCACTTGCCCTCAAGGATCCAGCGCATGCCGACCGACGCCTTGCCTGCCACGCGACCGTTCAATTTCCACCTGGGCTTTGGCCTGCCCGTGGCCATCATGCTGGTATTGCTGCTGGCCGACCCCACCGGCCTGGACTTCGCCATCGCCCACTGGGCCTATGACCCGCAGACCGGCTTCATCGGCCGCCACAGCCGCTTCCTCGAAGACATCCTGCACGACCGCGCCAAGCAGGCGGTGATCCTTATCGGCCTGCTGGCAATCGTCGGTTTCGTCGTCAGCCTGCTGATCAAATCCTGGCGCCACTGGCGCCGGCCGCTGGGTTACCTGGTGCTGGCGATGGGCCTGTCGACCAGCTACGTGACGCCGGTAAAAGCCCTGACCGGGGTGCACTGCCCCTGGAGCCTCAGCGAGTTCGGCGGCCAGGAAACCTATACCCCATTGCTCAGCCACCGCGCGCCTACCGACAAGCCGGGCCGCTGCTGGCCCGGCGGCCATGCCACCGCCGGCTTCTCGCTGTTCGCCCTGTTCTTCGTGCTGCGCGACCGGCGCCCACGCCTGGCCAAGGCTGCGTTGTACCTGGCGCTGGCCCTGGGCATCAGCTTCTCGGTCGGGCGCATGCTGCAGGGTGCGCACTTCTTCTCGCACAACCTGTGGACCGCGCTGTTCGACTGGCTGATCAGCCTGGGCTGCTACCGCCTGCTGCTGTACCGGCCGGCACTCGCCCCGGCCGACGCTCTCGCGGCGCCGGCGGAAACCGGCGTAGCGGCAGGCTGAACAGCGCCCCCGGCCCGACCGCCCCAGCGGATCAGCCCGGCCAGAATGCCCGAATGCCGGCCACGCCCTGGGCGCCGACCGCCCAGGCCCGTTCGACATCCGCCGGAGCGACACCGCCGAGCAGGTACGCCGGCCGATTGCAGCCCTGCAGCAGCTCGCCGGCCCGCTCCCAGCCGAGCGGCTGCGCCTGGGGATGGGTCTGGGTTGCCTGTAGCGGCGACAGGGTGACGAAGTCCACCGCCATCTGCTCGGCCAGGCGCAGCTCCTCGGCGTCGTGGCAGGATGCCGCCAGCCAGCGCGCAGTCGGAAAGGGCCGCCCGCCTGCCGCATAGCTCCGCAGTTGCTCGGCGGTCAGGTGCCAGCCGGCGGCGGGGAAATCGCCGAGCCACTCCAGCGGCCCCTTGAGCATCAGCTGCGCCTTGCCCGCGCACAGCCCCTGGATGTCCACCGCCAGGTCGCGGTACTGGGCATCGAACATGCCCGGGGCGCGCAGCTGGATCAGTCGGATGCCCGCCGCCAGGGCCTCGCGCACGCCCTGCAGCAAGGCCTGCGGCGGCAGTCCCTCGGGCGTGATCAGGTAGCTGTCGGGTAAGCGCGCGGCGGCGACGATTGGCTGGTTGGCAGCCGGGAATTGGTAGTCGGCGAGCTGTCGCGGCTCGACCCAGGCCAGCGGTTGCCCCTCGGCGCCATGGGCTTCGCCGGCGAAGGCGGTGACCTCCCAGATATCCAGCAGCACCTGCTTGTCCGGGTAATCATGACGCACCTGGATCAGTGGCCGGGCGGCACGCGGGCTAATCCCCAGCTCCTCCTGCAGCTCGCGATCCAGGGCATCGCGCACCGCTTCGCCCGCCTCCACCTTGCCGCCCGGAAACTCCCACAACCCGCCCTGATGCTGGTCGTCCGCGCGGCGGGCGATCAGGATCCGACCGTCCTGCCCGCGGATCACCGCCGCCGCCACATGAATGCGCTTCACCCCAGTCGCTCCTCCTGCGCCGCCTGGTACCAGCGCTGGAAGGCCGGCCACTTATAAACGGTGGCGACATAGGCCGCCGCTACCTCAGGCAGCTCGACCCGGTAGCTGCGCAGCCGCGCGGCCACCGGGGCGAAGAAGGCATCCGCCAGACTGGCATGGCCGAACAGGTAGGGACCATCCTGGCCAAACCTGGCCCGGCACTCGGTCCACAGCTCGCAGATGCGCTGGATATCGGCCCGAGCCTCGGCCGGAATTGCCTCCAGTGCCTGGTCGCGCTGCAGGTCCATGGGCAGGTGCGTGCGCAGCGCGGCGAAACCGCTGTGCATCTCCGCGCAGACCGAACGGGCCACGGCGCGGGCATACTCGCCGCGCGGCCACAGGTAGGCCTCGGGGAAGCTCTCGGCAAGGTACTCGCCGATCGCCAGGGAATCCCACACCGGCCCCTCTTCGGTCTCCAGCAACGGCACCTTGCCGGTCGGCGAGTGCGCGAGGATGCGCGCCTTGCTGTCCGCCTGGTACAGCGCAATCAACAGCTCGGAATATGGCGCCTCGGCCAGTTCCAGGGCCAGGGCCGCACGCAGCGACCAGGACGAATAACGCTTGTTGCCGATGATCAGGGTCAGGGACATGTCGGTGCTCCATGCACAGCAGCTTGCCAGGGGTATCGATCGACCTTAAAAGGCACGGGCCCCAATAGCAAATTCCCGTTGTTCATGGGGCCATGAGCAACGGGAATAGCGCTTGTGCAGCGATCCGGACGAGTGCGATCAGGTGCGGTATTCGGCGTTGATCTTGACGTATTCGTGGGACAGGTCGGTGGTCCAGATGGTCTCGCTGCAACTGCCGCGGCCCAGCTCGATGCGGATGGTGATTTCCTCCTCGGCCATCACCGCCGCGCCCTGCTCCTCGGTATAGCTGGCCGCGCGGCAGCCGCGGCTGGCGATGCACACCTCGCCGAGAAACACATCGATCTTGCTGACGTCCAGCTGCGCCACGCCGGCACGACCGACCGCGGCGAGAATGCGCCCCCAGTTGGGGTCGGAAGCGAACAGTGCGGTCTTGATCAGCGGCGAATGGGCCACCGCGTAGCCGACGTCCAGGCACTCCTGGTGGGTCGCCCCGCCATTGACCTGCACAGTGACGAACTTGGTCGCCCCCTCGCCGTCGCGGACGATGGCCTGGGCCACCTCCATGCACACCGCGAAGACCGCGTCCTTAAGCTTGGCGAACAACTCGCCGCTGGCCTGGCTGATCTCCGGCAGAGCCGCCTGACCCGTGGCGATCAGCATGCAGCAGTCATTGGTCGAGGTGTCGCCGTCGATGGTGATGCGGTTGAACGATTTGTTCGCCGCGTCGCGCAGCAGGTCCTGCAACACGCCCTGGGCCACCTTGGCGTCGGTGGCGATGTAGCCGAGCATGGTCGCCATGTTCGGCTTGATCATCCCGGCGCCCTTGCTGATGCCGGTCACGGTGACGGTGACCCCGTCGTGGACGAACTGGCGGCTGGCACCCTTGGGCAGGGTGTCGGTGGTCATGATGCCGGTGGCGGCTTCGGCCCAGTGGTTCTCGCCGAGGTCATCCAGGGCCGCCTGCAAGGCGCCCTCGATTTTCTCCACCGGCAGCGGCTCGCCGATCACCCCGGTGGAAAACGGCAGCACCTCGTTCTCATCGACACCGGCCAGCTGCGCCAGCGCGGCGCAGGTGCGCGCGGCATTGCGCAGGCCCGGCTCGCCGGTGCCGGCGTTGGCGTTGCCGGTGTTGGTCAGCAGGTAACGCACCGCACCACTCACGCGCTTCTTGGCCAGGATCACCGGCGCGGCGCAGAAGGCATTGAGGGTGAATACCCCGGCGACGCTGGAACCTTCGGCGCAACGCATCACCACCACATCCTTGCGCCCGGGGCGCTTGATGCCGGCTGAAGCGATGCCCAGCTCGAAACCTGGAACCGGGTGCAGGGTGGACAGCGGGCCAAGACCAACAGCCATAGGGAGCGCTCCTTGTGATGATTAACTGCCGCGCCCTCGGGAGCGCAAGCGAATGCGATGGTAAAACGCCGCGAGCGGCCAGGCCATTCGCGGCGTGTAAAGACAGGCCCCAGAGCCTATCGATTCAGTCTAGATGTCGCCGGTCCGATCAGCTGATCTGGCCGTGACAGTGCTTGTACTTCTTGCCGGAACCACAGGGGCACGGCTCGTTACGGCCAATCTTCGGCTCGGTGCGCACCGGCGCCGCGGCCACCGCGACGTCGCCTTCCTCTGCGCCCGCTTCAGGCTGGGGCAAGGCCGAGGCTGCGGCATGCTGGAACTGCATGCGCTCGGCCAGGGCCTCGGCCTCGCGGCGCAGACGGGCCTCTTCCTCGGCGGGGTCTTCGCGGCGCACCTGGACGTGGGACAGCACGCGGATGGTGTCGCGCTTGATCGAGTCGAGCAATTCCTGGAACAGGGTGAAGGACTCGCGCTTGTACTCCTGCTTGGGGTTCTTCTGCGCGTAGCCGCGCAGGTGGATACCGTGACGCAGGTGGTCCATGGTCGACAGGTGGTCCTTCCACAGGTCGTCGAGGACCCGCAGCAGGATCTGCTTCTCGAAGGTGCGCAGGGCCTCGGCGCTGGCCAGCTCTTCCTTCTCGTGGTAGGCGGCGACCAGTTCCTCGAGGATGCGCTCGCGCAGGGTCTCTTCGTAGAGCTTCTGGTCGTCGTCGAGCCACTGCTGGATCGGCAGCTTGAGACCGAAGCCGGCGAACAGCGCGGCCTCCAGGCCGGGCACGTCCCACTGCTCGGGCAGCGATTGCGGCGCGATGTATTCGTTGATGGTGCCGTCGAGCACTTCCTTGCGGAACTCGGCGATGGTCTCGCCGATCTCCTCGGATGCCAGCAGCGTATTGCGCATGTGGTAGATCACCTTGCGCTGCTCGTTGGCCACGTCATCGAACTCGAGCAGCTGCTTGCGCATATCGAAGTTGCGACCCTCGACCTTGCGCTGGGCCTTCTCGATGGCATTGGTCACCATGCGATGCTCGATCGCCTCGCCGGACTGCATGCCCAGGGCCTTCATAAAGTTCTTCACCCGGTCGGAGGCGAAGATGCGCATCAGGCTGTCTTCCAGCGACAGGTAGAAACGGCTGGAGCCCGGATCGCCCTGACGGCCGGCACGGCCGCGCAGCTGGTTGTCGATGCGCCGCGACTCGTGGCGTTCGGAGGCGATCACATGCAGGCCGCCCGATTCGATGACCTGCTGATGGCGCTTCTGCCAATCGGCCTTGATCTGGGCGATCTGCTCGTCGCTGGGGTTTTCCAGGGCGGCCACTTCGACTTCCCAGTTACCGCCGAGGAGAATGTCGGTACCGCGACCGGCCATGTTGGTGGCGATGGTCAGCGCGCCGGGGCGGCCGGCCTGGGCGATGATCTCGGCTTCCTTCTCGTGGAACTTGGCGTTGAGCACCTTGTGCGTGATGCCTTCCTTATCCAGCAGGCGCGACATGTACTCGGAGGTTTCGATCGAGGCGGTGCCGACCAGGACGGGTCGGCCCTGGGTCTGGCATTCCTTGATATCGGTAATGATCGCCGCGTACTTTTCTTCCTGGGTCAGGTACACCAGGTCGTTGAAGTCCTTGCGCGCCAGGGGCTTGTTGGTCGGGATCACGACCACGTCGAGGCCGTAGATCTGCTGGAACTCGAAGGCCTCGGTGTCGGCGGTACCGGTCATGCCGGACAGCTTGCCGTAAAGACGGAAGTAGTTCTGGAAGGTGGTCGAGGCCAGGGTCTGGCTTTCGGCCTGGATCGGCAGACCTTCCTTGGCCTCGATGGCCTGATGCAGGCCCTCGGACAACCGGCGCCCGGGCATGGTCCGGCCGGTGTGCTCGTCGATCAGCAACACCTGATCGTTCTGCACGATGTATTCGACGTTGCGGTGGAACAGCTTGTGCGCCCGCAGGCCGGCATAGACATGGGTCAACAGGCCCAGGTTGTGCGCCGAGTAGAGGCTCTCGCCCTCGGCCAGCAGGCCGGCCTCGGTGAGCATGTCCTCGATGACCTGGTGGCCCACCTCGTTGAGTTCGACCTGACGGGTCTTCTCGTCGACGGTGAAGTGGCCCTCCTGGGTGACCACGCCCTCTTCCTCCTCGATGTGCTGCTTGAGGCGCGGAATCAGCAGATTGACCTGCTGGTAGAGCTTGGAGCTGTCCTCGGCCTGACCGGAGATGATCAGCGGGGTGCGCGCCTCGTCGATGAGGATGGAGTCGACTTCGTCGATCACGGCGAAATTCAGCTCGCGCTGGAACTTGTCTTCCAGGCTGAAAGCCATGTTGTCGCGCAGGTAGTCGAAACCGAACTCGTTGTTGGTGCCGTAGGTGATGTCGGCGGCATAGGCGGCACGCTTCTCTTCCGGCGGCATGAACGGGGTGACGATCCCCACCGACATGCCGAGGAACTCGTACAACGGACGCATCCAGTTGGCGTCACGGCGGGCCAGGTAATCGTTGACCGTGACCACGTGCACGCCCTTGCCGGACAGCGCATTGAGGTACACCGCCAGGGTCGCCACCAGGGTCTTGCCCTCGCCGGTGCGCATCTCGGCGATCTTGCCTTCATGCAAGGTCATGCCGCCGATCAGCTGCACATCGAAGTGACGCATGCCCATGACCCGCTTGCCCGCTTCGCGCGCCACGGCAAAGGCTTCCGGCAGCAACTGGTCGAGGGATTCTCCTTGGGCCAGACGGGACTTGAACTCATCGGTCTTGGCACGCAGCTGCTCATCCGAGAGCGCAAGCATCTGCTCCTCGAAGGCATTGACGGTCTGCACCGTCTTGAGCATGCGTTTGACTTCACGCTCGTTCTTGCTTCCAAAGAGTTTTTTCAACAAAGGCGCAAACATATCGGCAGGATCTTCCACGCATATGGATGGAGGGCGGCCCGCGAGTCGCCCATGCAGCCCTCATGGCTGCGTGCGAAGGGGGCATTCTACCCGGAAACGCAGATGAGGAAAGCGGCGTTATTCTACGCCGCTGACCCGAGCGATATAGCTGGAGGGGTTGACCACGCGGCCATTCTGGGTCACTTCGAAATGCACGTGATAGCCGGTCGAGCGCCCGGTGCTGCCAACCTTGGCGATGACCTGGCCGCGCTGCACAAGATCACCGACCTGCACCAGGTTGCGCTGATTGTGCGCATAGAGGGTGACGTAGCCGTCGGCGTGACTGATTTCCACGGTATTGCCGTAACCGGAGCGGCGACCAGAGCCGGTCACCACGCCGCCGGCCACCGCGATCACGTCGCTGCCGGCCTTGGCGGCGAAGTCGACGCCTTTATGCACGCTCAAGCGACCGGTCAGCGGATCGCTGCGGCGGCCGAAGGGCGAGGAAATATAGCCGTGCAGCACCGGCCGCCCGGCCAGGTATTCGGCGTCGTCCAGGCGCCGCTCGGCGAGCAGCTGCTCCAGCACCTCGAGCTGCTGCTCGCGACTGTCCAGGCGCAGCGCCAGTTCGTCCAGGGTGCTCATGAAGGGCGGCGGTGTATAGGCGGCATCGGCATAGGGGTCCTCCAGACCGCCCTGACCGACATTCAGGGAGAAGTCGAACTCGCTGGCATCGATATCCGCCAACTCGGTGAGCCGCTCTCCCAGCGCGTCCAGCCGGGTCAGGCGCGCCTGCAACTCGGCGACGTGCACGGCGAAGGCATCCAGCTGACGCTGCGCATCGTCGCGCACCGCCCCGACTTCGGCGCGCTGGCGATCGAGCACCTGATTGATCTGGGCCGCGTCCTGATAAACCGGCGATGGCGGCGCCATCCAGGCGCCGAAGGCGGCCCCGACTGCCAGCGCCAGACCGACCAGCAGCAGCAATCCCAGCGCCAAGCCGCGAATGTCCAGGCTGATCGAACGTGCAGCGCCATGATGGCGACTGAGCAAAATGATCTGCATGACTTTCCCCCTAGGGTGGAACCCAGTTGGCAGCAGGGTTTCTGCTACCATGGCGGCTCCACAATTTCAGGCGTCCTGCCATGACGTTTCGTCCCTTGCCGGCCCGGGCCCCCGCCGCGCTCCTGCGCGAGGCGAAGCCCCTGAAAGCACTGTTCAATCAGGCGCAACGCCTCGATCACTTGCAGCACTTGCTCGACAGCCAGCTGCAACCCGCCGCCCGCGAACACTGCCATCTGGCGTCCTGGCGCGAGGGTTGTCTGCTTCTAATCATCACCGATGGCCACTGGGCCACCCGCTTGCGCTATCAACAGCGACGCCTGCTCAGGCAGCTGCAGGCGCTCGAAGAGTTCGCGACCTTAACGAAGATCATGTTCAAGGTGCAACCGCCGACCGCCCAAAGGCGTGCGCCCGGTCGCACTATCAGCCTGTCCAGCAACGCCGCCGAACACATTCAGGCGACGGCCGAAGGCATCAGCGACCCCAAGCTGCGCGCCGCCCTGGAGCGTCTGGCCAAGCACCACACGCCCGACCAGTAGCCCGGCGTTGCGCGGGGAACGCCTGAGTGAATTGCAGGCAAAAAAGAGGCCACCCCAGGGGTGGCCTCGAAAGGAAAGGAAAGGGTACTGCGTTATACGGCCGCAACCGGGCGCATATAGGAAATAGGTGCAGTCAGGGCGTCATCGAAAGTGACCATTTCCCAGGCATCGGTCTGCTCGATCAAGGTGCGCAGCAACAGATTGTTCAGCGCGTGCCCCGACTTGAAACCACGGAACTCGCCGATCAGGCTGTTGCCCAGCAGGTAGAGGTCGCCGATGGCATCGAGGATCTTGTGCTTGACGAACTCGTCCTCATAACGCAGGCCGTCTTCGTTGAGCACGCGGTACTCGTCCACCACGATGGCGTTGTCCACGCTGCCACCGAGTGCCAGGTTCTGCGAACGCAGGAACTCGATGTCACGCATGAAGCCGAAGGTGCGCGCCCGGCTGACTTCCTTGACGAAGGAAGTGCTGGAGAAATCCACACTGGCCGACTGCGTACGGTTGCGGAACACCGGATGATCGAAATCGATCTCGAAGCTCACCTTGAAGCCATCGAAGGGCAGGAAGGTGGCGCGCTTGTCGCCCTCCACCACAGTCACTTCGCGCTTGATGCGGATGAACTTCTTCGCCGCTTCCTGCTCCTGCAGGCCGGCGGATTGAATCAGGAATACAAAGGGACCAGCGCTGCCGTCCATGATCGGCACTTCGGACGCGGAGAGCTCGACGTAGGCGTTATCGATGCCCAGGCCTGCCATGGCCGAAAGCAGATGCTCTACCGTATCCACCTTGACGTCACCATTGACCAGGGTGGTCGACATGGTGGTTTCACCGACATTACCCGCATGCGCGACTATGTCCACCACGGGATCGAGGTCGGTACGACGGAACACGATACCGGTGTCCACGGGTGCCGGCTTCAGGGTCAGGTATACCTTCTCCCCGGAATGCAGGCCGACGCCAGTGGCGCGGATGATGTTCTTCAGGGTGCGTTGTCTGATCATGGCTTTGGCCGCTATAGCACTAGTTGCGAATTGTTTTCAACAATGGCCGGCGATAATAGCAGAACCGGCCTTTGCTGAACACCAATCACCCCAATACTCCTGATACATTCCATCAATCGGCCTGACGACGCAGAAAGGCCGGGATGTCCAGGTAATCCAGGTCGTCCTGCGGGTTCAACTTGGCCGCAGTGGCCGCCCCGGCATGGCTCTGACGCTGAACGGTCGGGCGCTCGTAGTCCTTGTAATTGACGCTTTGCTCGCTGCGCGTCGGCGCGGGCTGGGCGACGACTGGCGCGCTGACCTGCACGGTATTGTCGATAACCTTGACCGGCTTCTCGATTTTCGCGCCCAGGCCGGTGGCCACCACGGTGACGTGCAGCTCGTCGCGCATGTCCGGATCGATCACGGTACCGACCTTGACGGTGGCGTGCTCGGAGGCGAACTGTTCGATGATGTTGCCGACGTCGGAGTACTCGCCCAGGGAAAGGTCGGGACCGGCGGTGATGTTGACCAGGATGCCGCGCGCGCCCTGCAGGTTGACGTCTTCCAGCAGCGGGTTGCGGATCGCCGCCTCGGTGGCTTCGCGAGCCCGGTTCGGACCGCTGGCGCAGCCGGTGCCCATCATCGCCATGCCCATCTCGCTCATCACGGTCTTCACGTCGGCGAAGTCGACGTTGATCATGCCCGGACGCTTGATGATGTCGGAGATGCCGCGCACGGCGCCGGCCAGCACGTCATCGGCCTTGGCGAAGGCCGACAGCAGGCTGGCGTCCTTGCCGAGGATGGTCAGCAGCTTCTCGTTGGGGATGGTGATCAGCGAGTCGACGCTGTCGGCCAGGGCGCGAATACCCTCCTCGGCGATCTGCATGCGCTTGCGACCTTCGAACGGGAACGGACGGGTCACCACCGCCACGGTGAGGATGCCCATCTCCTTGGCCACTTCGGCGATCACCGGGGCGGCGCCGGTGCCGGTGCCACCGCCCATGCCGGTGGTGATGAAGACCATGTCGCAGCCCTGCAGCACTTCGGCGATGCGCTCGCGGTCCTCCAGGGCGGCCTGGCGACCGACCTCCGGATTGGCGCCGGCGCCCAGGCCCTTGGTCACCCCGGTGCCGAGTTGCAGCACGGTGCGCGCACCGATATTTTTCAGGGCTTGCGCGTCGGTGTTGGCGCAGATGAACTCGACGCCCTCGATGTTGTTCTTCGCCATGTGGTTGACGGCATTACCGCCGCCGCCACCGACTCCCACTACTTTGATAACGGCACTTTGTGGCACGTTGTCTACGAGTTCGAACATTTTATTTCTCCTTTCCCTTTCTAGTTGTAACGCCTACCGCAAATCAGAAATTGCCCTGTACCCAGCGCCGCAGGCGCTCGAATACCGGAGTCTTGTTTTCATCGGCATAACCGCCGATGGCAGACATGGAGATGCCGTCTGCCTGCTTCTGCAGGCCGTACAGCAACAGGCCCACGCCCGTGGAATAGATCGGGTTGCGCACCACGTCGGCCAAGCCCTTGACGCTATGCGGCAGGCCCAGGCGCACCGGCATGTGGAAGATCTCCTCGGCCAGCTCGACGGCCCCTTCCATCTTCGCCGTGCCACCGGTGAGCACGATCCCGGCCGGGATCAGGTCTTCGTAGCCGCTGCGCCGCAGCTCGGCCTGGATCAGGGTGAACAGCTCGTCGTAGCGCGGCTCGACCACTTCGGCCAGGGACTGGCGTGACAGGTCGCGCGGCGGCCGGTCACCGACGCTGGGCACCTTGATGGTCTCGCCGGCGCCGGCCAGCTTGGCCAGGGCGCAGGCGTAGCGGATCTTGATCTCCTCGGCGTACTGGGTCGGCGTACGCAGCGCCATGGCGATGTCGTTGGTGACCTGGTCGCCGGCGATCGGGATCACCGCGGTGTGGCGGATCGCCCCCTCGGTAAAGATGCAGATGTCGGTGGTGCCGCCGCCGATGTCGACCAGGCACACGCCCAGTTCCTTCTCGTCGTCGGTCAGCACCGCATAGGCCGAGGCCAGTTGCTCGAGGATGATGTCGTCGACTTCCAGGCCGCAGCGGCGCACGCATTTCTCGACGTTCTGCGCGGCGTTCACCGCGCAGGTCACCACATGCACCTTGGCCTCCAGGCGCACGCCGGACATGCCCAAGGGCTCGCGCACGCCTTCCTGGTTATCGATCACGTAATCCTGCGGCAGGGTATGCAGCACCCGCTGGTCGGCCGGTATCGCCACCGCCTGGGCCGCATCCAGCACGCGCTCGAGGTCCGCCGAGCTGACCTCGCGATCGCGGATGGCGACGATGCCATGGCTGTTGAGGCTGCGAATGTGGTTGCCGGCCACGCCGACGAAGGCCGAGTGGATACGGCAGCCGGCCATCAGCTGCGCCTCCTCCACCGCGCGCTGGATCGACTGCACGGTGGACTCGATATTGACCACCACGCCCTTCTTCAGGCCACGCGAGGGGTGGGTGCCGATGCCGACGATTTCCAACTGGCCATCGGCCGTCACCTCGCCCACCAACGCCACCACCTTGGAGGTGCCGATGTCCAGGCCGACGATCATCTTGCCGCTCTGCACGTTTGCCATCTTGCTTGCCTTCTCCTGATTCACTGCACGGCGGCGGCTTGCGCCGCCGTAGGCGCGACCGGCTCACGCCACGCCACGGCCAGGCCGTTGGCGTAGCGCAGGTCGATCCGCGCGATATTCGCTTGTTGCGCTTTCAGCGCCTTGTCGTAGATGGCACTGAAGCGGCGCATCTTCTCCACCAGATGATCGCGGCCCAACAGCAACTCGATCCCCTCCCCCGTGGAGAGGAACCAGCTGCCGCGCGCGCGCAGCTCCAGGCGCGCCACGGAGAATCCCAGAGGCCGCAGCATCTGGCTGAGCACCTGGTACTGCTGCATGACCCGCTGCTGCGCCCGCTTGGGGCCGAACAGCTGCGGCAAATTCTCGTAGTGCGCCAGCTCCCTCGGGGCGAAAGCCTGCCCCTGGTTGTTGAGCAGGGACTCCTCGCCCCAGCGGGCGACAGGCAGTTGCTCCTCCAGGCGCACCAGCACCTGATCCGGCCAGACGCGACGCACTTCGGCACTGGCGATCCAGGGCATCTGTTCCAGTTCGTGGCGCATGCCGAGCAGATCGACACTGAAGAAGCTCGCCGTGACGAAGGGCGCGATGCGCTGCTGCACCGCCTGCTGGCTGATATAGCTGAGATCGCCCTCGACACTGATCCGGGCGATCGGCCGGTCGGCATAGGGCAGCAGGCGCTGGGCCAGCTCGTAGGCACCGAGGCCCAGCACCAGCAGCATCAGCGGCCAGGTCACTCGCTTGACCAGCCCCAGGTTCGGCTTGGGCAGGCGCACGCTGATCGGCTCCTTGGCCACCAGACGGCTGGCGCCGCGCGGCACAGGCTTGCCGCGCGCGGGCGCGCGGGCCGAGCCTGGCTGATGACGCAGAGCAGCGCCCATGGTTTAACCCCTCGCCTCGAGGCTGTCGGCCAGTATCGCCAACACCAGTTGCTGGAAATCCAGGCCGGCGGCCTGGGCCGCCATCGGCACCAGGCTGTGGTCGGTCATGCCCGGTACGGTATTGACCTCCAGCAGCCAGAACTGACCGGCAGCGTCCTGCATCACGTCGACCCGCGCCCAGCCCTGGATACCGACCGCCTCGCAGGCCTGCAGGGTGAGACACTGCAACTCCTCTTGCTTGGCGGCCTCCAGGCCACAGGGAATGCGGTACTGGGTGTCATTGGCCAGGTACTTGGCGTCGTAATCGTAGAAACTGTGCGGCGTGCCCAGGGCAATCGGCGGCAGCACCTGGCCACGCAGCACCGCGACGGTGAACTCCGGGCCATGGATCCACTGCTCGACCAGCACCTGCGAGTCGTAGCGAATAGCGTCGGTCCACGCAGCGATCAGGGCTTCGACATCGGCCACCTTGGCCATGCCGATGCTGGAGCCCTCGTGGGCCGGCTTGACGATCAGCGGGAAGCCCAGCTCGGCCGCAGCCGCGCGGCAGTCCTCGGCGCTGCTCAGCACCGCATGGCGCGGCGTCGGCAGGCCGAGGCTCTGCCAGACCTGCTTGGTGCGCAGCTTGTCCATGGCCAGGGCCGAGGCGAGGATGCCGCTGCCGGTATAGGGAATGCCGGCGCATTCGAGCAGGCCCTGCATGCTGCCGTCTTCGCCACCGCGGCCATGCAGGACGATGAAGGCGCGGTCGATCTTCTCGCCGCTCAGGCGCTGCAGCAGGTCGTCGCCGACGTCGATGCCGAAGGCGTCCACGCCGGCGGCCTGCAGTGCGTGCAACACCGCCCGCCCGGATTTCAGCGACACCTCGCGCTCGGCGCTCTTGCCGCCGAACAGCACGGCGACCCGGCCGAAGGCGCTGGGCGGCACTTGCGATTTCAGGCTCTCGGCGCTCATTTGGACTCACCTTCGGCCGCCGCGAACAGCGGGCTTTGCAACAGTTGCGGGGCCAGGCCGCCGATATCGCCGGCACCCTGACAGAGGAGGATGTCGCCGGCGCGCAGCAGCGGCTTGATCAGCGGCGCCAGCTCGATGCCGCGCTCGATGTAGATCGGGTCGAGCTGGCCACGCTGGCGGATGCTGTGGCACAGATGACGGCTGTCGGCACCGGGAATCGGCTCCTCGCCGGCCGGGTAGACCTCCATCAGCAGCAGCACGTTGGCATCGGCCAGGACCTGGACGAAGTCGTCATACAGGTCGCGGGTACGGCTGAAGCGATGGGGCTGGTAGACCATCACCAGGCGCCGTTCCGGCCAGCCGCCGCGCACCGCCTTGATCACCGCGGCGACTTCGCGCGGATGGTGGCCGTAGTCGTCGACCAGCATCACCTCGCCGCCGTCGACCGGCAGCTCGCCGTAGACCTGGAAGCGCCGGCCGACACCCTGGAAGCCCGACAGCCCTTGAACGATGGCCTCGTCGCTGATGCCTTCGTCGGTGGCGATGGCGATGGTCGCCAGGGCGTTGAGGACGTTGTGATTGCCCGGCATGTTGACCGACACCTCGAGCGGCTCGCGCTCGCGACGCAGCACGGTGAAGTGGGTCAGCATGCCCTGCTGACGCACATTGATCGCGCGCACATCGGCCTCTTCGGCAAAGCCGTAGGTCATGGTCGGACGGGCGATCTGCGGCAGGATCTCGCGCACCACCGGGTCGTCCACGCAGACCACGGCCAGACCATAGAACGGCAGGTTGTGGAGGAACTCGACGAAGGTCTTCTTCAACTTGTTGAAGTCGCCCTCGTAGGTGCTCATGTGGTCCATGTCGATGTTGGTGACCACCGCGACCATCGGCTGCAGGTGCATGAAGCTGGCATCGCTTTCGTCCGCCTCGGCGATCAGGTAACGGCTGCTGCCGAGCTGGGCGTTGGTGCCGGCGGCATTCAGGCGGCCACCGATGACGAAGGTCGGGTCCAGGCCACCGGCGGCGAACACCGACGCCAGCAGGCTGGTGGTGGTGGTCTTGCCGTGGGTACCGGCGACGGCCACACCGTGACGGTAGCGCATCAGCTCGGCGAGCATCTCGGCCCGCGGCACCACCGGGATGCGGCGCTCCAGGGCGCTGGCGACTTCCGGGTTGGCGGTGTTGATGGCGCTGGAGACCACCAGCACATCGGCACTCGCGGCGTTCTCGGCGCTATGGCCGATGAAGATCTGGGCGCCGAAGGTTTTCAGGCGCTCGGTCACCGCCGAGGCCTTGAGGTCGGACCCGGACACCTGGTAGCCGAGGTTGAGCAGCACCTCGGCGATGCCGCACATCCCGGCGCCACCGATGCCGACGAAGTGAATGCGGCGGATGCGGCGCATTTCCGGCTGCGGGAAGGCCTGCGCACGTTCAGTCATGGGCCACCTCCAGGCAAATCTCGACCACGCTGCGGGTTGCATCCGGCTTGGCCAGGCGACGCGCGGTGCGCGCCATGTCGTTCAATCGTTCAGGGTGCATCAAGACCTCGTTCAACCGCGCCGCCAATGCGGCAGCGTCGGTGCTACGTTGTGGCAGAAGGACGGCGGCGCCCTCTCTGGCGAGAAAGTCGGCATTGCGCGTCTGGTGATCGTCGATCGCGTGGGGCAGTGGCACCAGCAGCGACGGCAACCCGGCCGCCGCCAGCTCGCTGACGGTAAGGGCCCCCGCCCGGCACACCACCATGTCGGCCCAGGCGTAGGCCTGGGCCATGTCCTTGATGAAGGGCGCGACCTGCGCTTCGACGCCAGCCGCGCGATAACGTTCGCCGGTGATCTCGGCGTGCTGCTTGCCCGCCTGATGGAACACTTCCGGGCGCACCCGCTCCGGCACCTGGGCGAGTGCTTCGGGCAGCAACTTGTTGAGCGGTTCGGCGCCCAGGCTGCCGCCGAGGATCAGCAGCCTGGCCCGGCGATTGCGCAGCGCCGCCCGCGGGGTTTCCAGGAACAGCTCTTCGCGCACCGGATTACCCGTGGTGCGGCGTTTGGCGCTGGCGGCGAAGGTGTCCGGGAAGGCCTCGCAGACCCGACTGGCAAAGGGCACCAGGCTGCGGTTGGCCGTGCCGGCCACGGCATTCTGCTCGTGGATGATCAGCGGTGCACCACAGAGCCTGGCCGCCAGCCCACCGGGGCCGGTGACATAGCCGCCCATGCCCAGCACACAGACCGGCTGCAGCTCGCGCACCACCTTGCGCGCCTGCCACAGGGCCTTGAGCAGCTGCACAGGCGCCTTGAGCAGGGACAGCTTGCCCTTGCCGCGCAGGCCGCTGACCTGGATCAGGTGCAGCGGCAAGCCGGCCGCCGGCACCAGCTCGTTCTCGATGCCGCGCGGCGTGCCCAACCAGTGCACCTGATAGCCGCGCGCCTGGAACTCGCGAGCACAGGCCAGCGCCGGGAACACGTGGCCACCGGTGCCGCCTGCCATGATCAGCACATTACCGCGCATGGACCACCTCCGCGGGAGAGCCCGCCTCGGGGAAGCCCGCCTCGGGGAAGCCCGCCTCGGGAAAGTCGGACTCCTGGAAGTCGACATCCTCGCTGCCCAGCTGGGTGCGGCGCTCCCACTCGATGCGCAACAACAGCGCCAGGCTGACGCAGCAGATCACCAGGGAGCTGCCACCGTAGCTGAGGAAAGGCAGGGTCAGGCCCTTGGTCGGCAGCAGGCCGACGTTCACCCCGATATTGATCAGGAACTGGCCGATCCACAGGAATGCCAGGCCGTAGGCCACATAGGCGGCGAAGAACTGCTTGGCCTTCTCCGCCCACAGGCCGATATACAGGGCGCGCACGCTGACGAAGACGAACAGGCCGACGGTGCTCAGCGCGCCCACCACGCCCAGCTCTTCGGCGAGCACCGAGAAGACGAAGTCGGTGTGCGCTTCCGGCAGGTAGAACTGCTTCTGGATGCTGTTGCCCAAGCCGACGCCGAACCACTCGCCGCGGCCGAAGGCGATCAACGCCTGGGTCAGCTGATAGCCGGAGCCGAACTGGTCGGCCCAGGGGTCGGTGAAGGTGATCAGGCGTTGCAGGCGATACTCCTGGGTCTGCACCAGGACGAAGACCGCGCCGACCGCCAGGGCGACCATCAGGCCGAAGCGCAGCAGACCGACACCGCCGAGGAACAGCATGGCCGCGGCCGACCCCATCATCACCACGGTGGCACCGAAGTCGGGCTCCAGCAGCAGCAGCCCGGCCATCGGCAGCAGCACCACGAAGGGCTTGAAGAAGCCGGCCCAGCTCTCGCGCACCTCTTCCTGGCGGCGCACCAGGTAGCCGGCCAGGTACACCACCACGAACACCTTGGCGATCTCCGAGGGCTGCACGTTGAAGGCGCCGAAACCGATCCAGCGCATCGAGCCGTTGACCTCGCGGCCGATTCCCGGCACCAGCACCAGCACCAGCAAGCCGAAGGCGGCCAGCAGCAGCAGGCCGCCGAAGCGCTGCCAGGTGGCCAGCGGGATCAGCAGCACCACCCCGGCGGCCCCCAGGCCGATCACCAGGTAGATCAGGTGGCGCAGCATGTAATAGAGCACATTGCCGGTATTGACTGCCGCCACCTCGGTGGAGGCCGAGGAGATCATCACCAGCCCCAGACCGAGCAGCGCCAGGCAACCGGCGAGCATCGGGAAATCCAGGTCCGGGCCACGGCGGCCGAACAGCGGGGACGGGTAAGGACGCAGCCAGGCAAGCATCAGACGAGCGCCTCCACGGCTTGGGCGAACAGACGTCCGCGTTCTTCGAAGTTCTTGAACATGTCCAGGCTGGCACAGGCCGGCGACAGCAACACCGCATCGCTTGGCTGGGCCAGAGCGCTGGCGCGTTGTACCGCCTCGGCCAGGCTAGCCACGCGAACCAGCGGAACGGCGTCGCCCAGGGCGCTGGCCAGGCGCTCGGCGTCGCGGCCGAGCAGAATCACCGCACGGCAGAAACGCGCGACCGGTGCGCGCAGGGCGGAGAAATCGGCGCCCTTGCCATCGCCACCGGCGATCAGCACCAGCTTGCCGGCGATGTCCGCGCCCAGGCCGTCGATGGCCGCCAGGGCGGCGCCGACGTTGGTCGCCTTGGAATCGTCGTAGTAGGCCACGGCCTTGCGCTCGCCGACCCACTGGCAGCGATGGGCCAGCCCGCTGAAGCGCTTGAGGGTTTCCAGCATCGCCGCCATCGGCAGGCCGACCGCATGGCCCAGGGCCAGGGCGGCCAGGGCATTGGACTGATTGTGCGCGCCGCGAATGCGCAGCTCGCGCACCGGCAGCAACGCCTCGAACTGGTACGCCAGGTACTTCTCGCCCTGCTCCTCGAGCAGGCCGAAGCGCTTGAAGTCCGGCTTGCCCAAACCGAAGCTCCAGCACGGCACTTGGTCGGCGATCAGCGGCCGCGACAGGGCGTCGTCGCGGTTGACCACCACCTGGCGGGCGCCGCGGAAGATGCGGTGCTTGGCCAGGTGATAAGCCGCCAGGGAGTCATAGCGGTCCATGTGGTCTTCGCTGATGTTCAGGCAGGTGGCGACCTCGGCATTGAGCTGCTCGGTGGTCTCCAACTGGAAGCTCGACAGTTCCAGCACATAGAGCTCGACCTCGTCGCTCAGCAGATCCAGCGCCGGGGTACCCAGATTGCCGCCCACGGCCACCTTCCTGCCAGCCGCCGCGGCCATCTCGCCGACCAGGGTGGTGACGGTACTCTTGGCATTCGAACCGGTGATCGCCACGATTGGCGCCTTGGCGTGACGGGCGAACAGGTCGATGTCGCCCGACAGCTTCACCCCGCGCGCCGCCGCAGCCTGCAGGGCCGGGGTGGCGACGGCCAGGCCCGGGCTGATCAACAGCTCGCTGGCGCGACAGAGGAACTCCACGTCCAGTTCGCCGCAGCGCACCTCCACCTGCGGGAACTGCTCACGCAAGGTGGCCAGCTCCGGCGGATTGTCCCGCGTGTCGACCACGGCAAAGGGCAATCCCCGCTGCGCCAGGAAGCGCACCAGGGACATGCCGCTCTTGCCGAGGCCGACAACGATGCGGAACTGGTCGGAAGCGATCAACGACACTGTCTATTACCTCAGTTTCAGGGTGGCAAGGCCGATCAGCACCAGAATCACGGTGATGATCCAGAAACGCACGATCACCCGCGGCTCCGGCCAGCCCTTGAGTTCGAAATGGTGGTGGATCGGCGCCATGCGGAACACCCGCTTGCCGGTCAGCTTGAAGGAGGCGACCTGGATGATCACCGACAGGGTTTCCATGACGAACACCCCGCCCATGATGAACAGTACGATTTCCTGGCGCACCACCACGGCGATGGTGCCCAGCGCGGCGCCCAGTGCCAGGGCGCCGACATCGCCCATGAACACCTGGGCCGGGTAGGTGTTGAACCAGAGGAAGCCCAGGCCGGCACCGACCAGTGCGGCGCAGAACACGATCAGCTCGCCTGCTCCCGGCACGTAGGGGATGAACAGGTATTCGGCGAAGTTCACGTTGCCCGACAGGTAGCAGAAGATACCCAGGGCGCCCCCCACCATCACCGTGGGCAGGATTGCCAGGCCATCGAGGCCGTCGGTCAGGTTCACCGCGTTGCTCGAGCCGACGATGACCAGGTAGGTCAGCACCACGAAGCCTGCGCCCAGGGGGATGCTGACATCCTTGAGCAGCGGCAGGATCAGGGTGGTTTCCACCGGGCTCTGCGCGGTCACATAAAGGAACAGGGCGGCGGCCAGACCGAATACCGACTGCCAGAAATACTTCCAGCGACTCGGCAAGCCGCGGGAGTTCTTCTCGATCACCTTGCGATAGTCGTCGACCCAGCCGATGGCGCCGAACAGCAGGGTGACGGCCAGCACCACCCACACATAGCGGTTGCTCAGGTCGGCCCAAAGCAGGGTGCTGACCGCGATGGCGGAGAGAATCAGCGCACCGCCCATGGTCGGCGTGCCCTTCTTCGACAGGTGCGACTGCGGTCCATCGTTGCGCACCGACTGGCCGATCTGGCGAATCTGCAGGGTGCGGATCATCCACGGCCCCAGCCACAGCGACAGCGCCAGCGCCGTCAGCACGCCGAGGATGCCGCGCAGGGTCAGGTACTGAAAGACCGCGAAGCCCTTGTGGAACTGTTGCAGGTACTCCGCCAGCAGCAGCAGCATTTAGTGACTCTCCCCGGATGTGCCACACAGCGCCGCCACGATCTGTTCCATCGCGGCGCTGCGTGAACCTTTGATTAGAATGGTGGTGTCGCCCTGCTCGGCGCCGAGCGCTTCGATCAGGCTGGCTCGATCGGCGAAATGCCGGCCAGTATTCCCGAATGCCGCAACCGCATGGGCCATCAGCGGACCGACCGCGTAGAGCGCATCGACCTTGCCGGCGGCATAGCCACCCACTTCACGATGCGCCTGTTCGGCCCAGTCCCCCAGTTCGCCCATATCCCCGAGCACCAGCACGGTGCGCCCGGAGAAGCCGGCGAGTATATCAATGGCCGCGCAGATAGAGGCAGGGTTGGCGTTGTAGCTGTCGTCGATCACCCGCACGCCGTTGCTCGCCAGCTGCGCCACGGCGCGGCCCTTGACCGGTTGCAGGTTTTCCAGGCCCGCCTTGATCGCGACCAACGGTACTTTCAGGGCATGAGCGGCGGCGGCGGCCGCCAGTGCGTTGGCGACGTTGTGCTCGCCGAGCAGATTGAGCTGGATGCGGGCCTGCCCCGCCGCACAGTGCAGGGTGAACGCGGGACAGCCGCGCGCATCGCGGGACAGGTCAGAGGCATGGAAGTCCGCCGCGGGATTGCTCAGGGCGAAGGACAGGATCCGGTGCGCGCCCGCTCGCCGCTGCCAGGTGGCGAAGGCCTTGTCGTCGAGGTTGAGTACCGCGACCCCGCCCTCGCCCAAGCCTTCGAGGATTTCGCCCTTGGCCTGGACGATCTTCTCCGGGCCGCCGAACTCGCCGACATGGGCGGTGCCGGCGTTGGTGATGATGGCCACCTGGGGCTGGGTCAGGCCGACCGTATAGGCGATTTCACCGACATGGTTGGCGCCCAGCTCGATCACCGCGGCTACATGCTCGGGGCTCAGCTCCAGCAGGGTCAGGGGTGCGCCCAGCTCATTGTTCAGGTTGCCGCGGGTCGCCAGAACCGCATCGGCGCGCTCGGCGAAGGCGTCGCGCAGGATGCTGGCGAGCATTTCCTTGACCGTGGTCTTGCCGCTGGAGCCGGTCACGGCCGCCAGGGGTCCCTGGAAGGCCTGGCGATTGAGGGCACCGAGACGCCCGAGGGCGGCGCGGGTGTTTTCCACCACCAGCAGCGGCAGCGGCGGGTTGGCCACTTCGCGCTCGACCAGGGCCGCCACCGCGCCTTTGCCGGCGACATCGTCCAGGTAGGCGTGGCCATCGAAACGCGGGCCGGTCAGGGCGATGAACAGCTGGCCCGGCAGGATCGCCCGGCTGTCGGTGCTGACGGCCGCAAAGCGGCGATCCTCACCGACCAGCCGTCCACCCAAGGGGCCGGCCACTTCACTCAGTCTCAGCGCCTCAAGCATGAGCCACCTCCCAGGCGACCAGAGCCTTGGCGGCCTCGTCGAGGTCGGAGAACGGCAGCCGCTCGCCATTGACCTCCTGGTAGTCCTCATGGCCCTTGCCCGCCAGGACCAATACATCGCCGGCCTTCGCCTCGGCGATCAGCTGGGCAATCGCCGGGCCACGGCCATGGGCGAAGCGCACCTGCTCGGGCGCCAGGAAGCCGGCACGAATATCGTCGAAGATCTGCTCGGGCGCTTCGGTGCGCGGGTTATCGTCCGTGACCAGCACCACATCGGCCAGACGCTCTGCGACCGCGGCCATCAGTGCGCGCTTGCCACGATCGCGATCGCCGCCGCAACCGAACAGGCACAGCAGACGGCCCTGAACATGCGGCCGCAGGGCCTCGAGAACCTTCTCCAGGGCATCCGGGGTGTGCGCGTAGTCGACCACCACCAGGGGTTGCTTGCTACCGCCCAGACGCTGCATACGGCCGACCGGCCCCTGCAGCCGCGGAAGCACCTTGAGGATCTCGTCCAACGGGTAATCCATGCCCAGCAGGCTGCCGACAACCGCCAGCAGGTTGCTCAGGTTGAAGCGGCCGAGCAGCGAGCTGCGCAGGCTGCCCTCGCCGCGCGGGGTGACCAGCCTGGCGCGCACGCCCTGTTCGTCGAACTGGGCGTCACGGCAATACAGGTAGGCCTCCGGGTCTTCCAGGCTGTAGCCGATCAGGCGCGACTCGCGCTTGTCCTGCGCCAGCTTGCGCCCGGCGGCATCGTCCAGGTTGAGCACCCGGCAACGCAACCCGGGCAGACTGAACAGCATGGCCTTGGCCTCGGCATAGGCTTCCATAGTGCCGTGGTAGTCCAGATGGTCACGCGACAGATTGGTGAACACCGCGACATCGAAAGCCAGCGCCGCCACCCGGCCCTGATGCAGGCCATGGGAGGACACCTCCATGGCCACCGCACGGGCGCCGGCCATCTTCAGATCGGCCAGGGTCGCCTGTACACCGACCGGGTCCGGGGTGGTATGACGTCCCAGCGCCAGGGCGTTGTAGAAGCCGTTACCGAGGGTACCGATGATGCCGCAGCGCTCGCCAAGCAGGTCCAACGCCTGGGCCAGCAACTGGCTGACACTGGTCTTGCCGTTGGTGCCGGTGATGCCGATCAGGTGCAGGCCGCGGCTCGGCTCGCCATAGAAACGCCCGGCGATGGCCGACAGCTGCCGCGCCAGGCCCTTGATCGGCACCAGCTCGGCCCCCTCGACGCCAAACTCCGGCGCGCCCTCGGCCTCGAAGGCCACAGCCGCCGCGCCACGCGCGACGGCATCGGCGATATGCAGCCGGCCATCGAGCTGGATGCCCGGCACGGCAAGAAACAGATCGCCCGGACGCACCTTGCGGCTGTCCAGGGTCAACTCACGCACCAGCACCGAACTGGCAGCCTGAGGCAATAATTGATTGAGCGGCATGGGCATCAGATACGCCCTCCCTTACCTGTGTTCAATGCCAGCGACTGTTCTTCGACAGGCGGCAGGTTGTCGGGAACCACGTTGAGAAGGCGCAGTGCACCGGCCATCACTTTGCCGAACACCGGGGCCGACACCAGGCCGCCGTAATACCCCCCCTTGCTGGGCTCGTCGATCACGATGGCCACGGCGATGCGCGGATCCTTCATCGGACCGAAACCGGCGAACAGGGAGCGGTAGGCATTCTCCGTGTAGCCCTTGGCGCCCACGGTGGCCTTGCGTGCGGTGCCACTCTTGCCGGCGACGTGGTAACCGGGTACCTGGGCGCGAAACACCCCGCCCGGCGCCTCGATCACCTGCTGCAACATGCCTTGCAGGGTCTCGGCGATCGCCTGCGGGATCACCTGCACGCCCTCGGACTGCTGATCGACCCGGGTCAAGGACAGCGGCACGTTGCGCCCGTCATTGGCCAGCGAGGAATAGGCGTGGGCCAGCTGCACAGCGGTCACCGACAGGCCGTAGCCGTAGGACAGGGTGGCGGTCTCCGCCTTGCGCCAATTGCGGTAGTTAGGCAGGTTGCCGACCCGCTCGCCGGGGAAACCCAGGCCGGTATCCTGCCCCAGGCCCACCTGCTGCATCACCGAATAGATGGACTCGCCGCCGATATCGAAGGCGATCTTGCTCATGCCGACGTTGCTCGACTTGATCAGGATGCCGGTCAGGTCGAGTGGCCCGCTGGCGCGTGAAACGTCCTTGATGGTGTACTTGCCGATCCGCAACGAGCCCGGATAGACATCCACCGTATCGCTCGGTTTCCAGCGCCCGCTGGCCAGAGCCGCGCTCATCGAGAAGGGCTTCATCGTCGAGCCCGGCTCGAACACGTCGATCATCGCCCGGTTGCGCATGGCCGCCGGCTGCAGACTGCGACGGTTGTTCGGGTTGTAAGTCGGTTGGTTGACCATCGCCAGCACTTCGCCGGTCTTCACGTCGAGCATCACCAGGCTGCCGGCCTTGGCGCCGAACTCGACCAGGGCGTTGCGCAGCTCGCGATGGGCCAGGTACTGCAGGCGCAGATCGATGGACAGCGCCAGCGCCCTGCCGGCCTTGGCATTCTGGGTCACCTGGACGTCCTTGATCAGCCGCCCGCGACGATCCTTGAGCACCTGGCGCTTGCCCGGCACACCAGCCAGCCACTCGTCGAACGCCAGCTCCATACCCTCGCGGCCGCGGTCGTCGATGTCGGTGAAGCCGACCACGTGCGCCACCACCTCGCCGGCCGGATAGAAACGGCGGAACTCCTCGAGGTCATAGACGCCGGGTATCTTCAGGTCCAGAACGCGCTGCCCTTGCTCCGGCATCAACCCGCGCACCAGGTACATGAACTCGCGCTCGGCATTGGCCTGCAGGCGCTCGGCAAAGGCCTTCGGCTCCTGACCCAGGGCCTTGGCCAGATCCGCCCAGCGCGCCTTGGCGCCCTGCAGCTCCTTGCCATTGGCCCACAGGGTCATTACCGGCGTGCTGACGGCCAGCGGCTCACCATTGCGGTCGGTGATCAGGCCGCGGTGCGCCGGAATCGGAATGTGCCGCACGCTGCGCGCATCACCATGGGCCTGGAGGAAATCCCGGTCGATGACCTGCAAGTCGACGATGCGCCAGCCGATGGCTCCGACCATCAGCGCCAGAAGCACCAGCACCAGGCGGAACCGCCAGGGATAGAGTGCCCCCTCGAGCTTGATCATGGCGCCACCATGCGCACTTCGATCGCATCGGGAATGCGCATGCCCAGGCGCTCGCTGGCCAAGGCCTCGATGCGGTTATGCGCGGTCCAGGTACTCTGCTCGAGGATCAAGCGCCCCCACTCCGCCTGCGCCTTGTCGCGCACGCTCAGCTCGGCATACAGATCATTGAGCAGCTGACGGCTCCAGTGGGCGCTGTAGGAAACCGCCAACGCGGAGCCGAGCACGACCACGAACAGCACCAGCATCAGCAGGCTGCCAGCGGGCAACGGCCTGGCGAAGACGGCGCTCATCGGACCTTCTCCGCAACCCGCATGACCGCGCTGCGCGAACGCGGATTGACCTTCAGCTCGGCCGGCGAGGCGTACTGCGGCTTGCCGATCAGCTTCAGACGCGGTTCGAATGCCTTGGGGATGATCGGCAGGTCGCGCGGCAGCTTGTCGGCCTCGCCCTTGGCATGCTTGCGCATGAACTGCTTGACGATGCGATCCTCGAGCGAGTGGAAGCTGATGACCACCAGCCGCCCTCCCACCTCAAGGGTCTCCAGCGCCGCATCCAGGCCTTGTTCCAGATCGCCCAGTTCGTTGTTGATATAGATGCGCAGACCCTGAAATGCCCGAGTCGCCGGATTCTTGCCCTTCTCCCAGGCAGGATTGGCTACCGTCAGCACCTGGGCCAGGTCGGCGGTGCGCTCGAACGGCTGCTCGGCACGACGCTGCACCACGGCACGAGCCATGCGCTTGGCAAATCGCTCCTCGCCATACTCCTTGAACACCCGGGCGATCTCATCTTCGCTGGCACTGGCGATCCACTGCGCCGCGCTGACACCGCGCGTCGGGTCCATGCGCATGTCCAGCGGGCCATCGTTGAGGAAGCTGAAACCGCGCTCGGCATCGTCCAGCTGCGGCGAGGAAACCCCAAGGTCCAAGAGGATACCGCTGACCTTGCCGGCCAGGCCGCGGACAGCCGCCTCCTCGCCAAGTTCCGCAAAACTGCGCTGCACAACGACAAAGCGGCCGTCTTCGGCCGCCAGCGCATTCCCCGTCGCAATCGCCAGGGGATCTTTGTCGAACCCCAGCACCCGACCATCCGGCCCGAGCTTTTCGAGGATCAGCCGACTGTGCCCCCCGCGCCCAAAGGTGCCATCCAGGTAGCAACCATCGGAGCGCACGGCCAACCCCTCGACAGCCTCGTCGAGCAGTACGGTGATATGGCGGAACTCGCTAGTCGTAGTCACAGGATCAGGTCACGTAGTTCGTCGGACAAGGCACCCGGCTGCTTGATGGCTGCCAGATCGGCATCGGCCACGGCATTCCAGGCATCCTCATCCCACAGTTGAAATTTATTGAGCTGGCCGACCAACATCGCGCGCTTGTCCAGCTTGGCGTACTCGCGCAGGCGCGGCGGCACTAGGAAGCGACCGCTGGCATCCAGTTCCAAGTCGACGGCATTGCCGATCAGCAAACGTTGCAGGCGGCGGTTCTCCTCGCGAAAGGAGGCCAGCTCACGCAGCTTGTTCTCGATTATCTCCCACTCGGCCAGCGGGTAGACACAAAGACAGGGGTCAATGGCATCAATGGTCACGATGAGCTGGCCAGCACAACGCGAAACGAGCTCATCGCGATACCGACTTGGCATCGCGAGTCGCCCCTTGGCGTCGAGACTGATGGCGTTAGCTCCGCGAAACACGGCCGCGCTCCCCTTTTATTTAGCTGTCCATGCCCAAAAAAACCCACTTCGTGCCACTTCTTACCACCTGCGCACACTATAGGAATGCGCACACCCCACCGTCAAGGCGAGCCAAGAGGGAAAAATCCTTATAGAACGGAGATTTAGCGAATACACGAGGGGGCCGGGTGCAGCTTTAACGGATGGCGGCGAGGTAAAAAACAGCCAGCACAACAAGCTGAACCACACACTTAAAGTGATTTATTAAGAGTAAGATTTTTTCGATCTAGAAATGCGGGGATTGAGGGCCAAGCGGACGAGAAGGAAAGGTGGAGAGTCGATCTGTAAGCCGGGTTCTGTCGAGGACAGTCATTCCTCTACGACGTACATCACTGCACGCCTTTAGCAACCTACCCGGTTCCAGCGCGGGCCACGCCAATGGAACCCTATTTGGTCTTGCTCCGAGTGGGGTTTGCCTAGCCACGGACTGTTACCAGCCGCGCGGTGCGCTCTTACCGCACCTTTTCACCCTTACCGGCGCCGAGGCGCTTAGGCGGTTGTTTTCTGTGGCACTTTCCGTAGGCTCACGCCTCCCAGGCGTTACCTGGCACTCCGCCCTATGGAGCCCGGACTTTCCTCCCCCGCATCTCGCAGAACGAAACACGGCAGCGACTGTCCGATCGACTCTCCGCCGCCAAGGGTACCGGCACTGACTGCATAGGACAAGGCTTAAGCACCCTGCTGACGCTCCAGGGCCGCCTGGTAGAGCAGGTTCTTGCGCACCCCGGTGATCTGCGCGGCCAATGCCGCGGCGCGCTTGAGCGGCATTTCCTCGAGCAACAATTCGAGCACTCGCAGCGCCTCGGCGCTGATCGCCGCCTCATCCTCGGGCGCCTGCCAGCCCGCCACCAACACCACGCACTCACCCCGCTGCTGGTTGCTGTCGGCCGCCACCCAGTCACGCAACTCGGCCAGCGGCAAGCCCTTGAGGGTCTCGAAGGTCTTGCTCAGCTCGCGCGCCAGCACAGCAGGACGCTCGGCGCCGAAGACCGCCTGCATATCCTCCAGGCATTCGAGAATGCGATGCGGCGCCTCATAGAAAATCAGGGTACGCGGCTCTTCCCTGACCTGCTCCAGGCGCGCGCGCCGCCCGACCGCCTTGGCCGGCAGAAATCCCTCGAAGATAAATCGATCGGACGGCAGGCCGGCGGCCGACAGGGCGGCGATCAGGGCGCAGGCACCAGGCACCGGCACTACCGTGATGCCCGCGGCACGCGCCTGACGCACCAGGTGATAGCCGGGGTCGGAGATCAGCGGAGTGCCCGCGTCGGAGATCAGCGCCACATCATCGCCCGCCTGCAGACGGGCGAGAAAACGTCCGCCCTCATTGCGCTCGTTGTGCTCATGGCACGCCGCCAGCGGCGTGGTGATGCCGAAGTGCTGCATCAGGCGCGCGGAGTGGCGGGTATCCTCGGCGGCAATCAAGGCCACATCCCTGAGCACACGCAGGGCACGGGCACTGATGTCATCGAGATTGCCGATCGGCGTTGCGACTACATATAAGGTTCCAGGCAGGGAATTCGAAGCCCCGGGTACAGTCACAGGACAAACCTCTTCAAGTCGCGAAAACGCGCATTGTAGCCCGATTCTCGGCAGCGACATCGCGCCGCCGCCCGGGCTTGGGTACAATTCGACGCTCATTTGATCAAGTATCAGGAACGCTTACATGATCGCCTGCCTGCGCCCGCTCTCCGCCCTCTGCCTTGCCGGCCTGCTGGTCGCCTGTGCCGGCTCGCCCACATCGTCCGGCCTGGGTGAACTGCCGCGCACCCCGCAAGCCAGTATCCAGCAGCTGCTGCAACAAGCCGGCGACAGCCAGTCGGAGCAGGCCAACCTGCTGCGCCTGTCGGCGGCGAACCTGGCCTATGAACAGAAGAAATTCGCCCGCGCAGCCAGCATTCTCGACCTGGTAGCGCTGGACGATCTCAAACCAGCGGCCCAGGTCTACGCCAGAACACTGACCGCAGAACTGGCTCTGGCACGCGACATGCCGAAGGCCGCACTCAAGGCCCTGGCCCATCCCAGCCTGGCCCACCTGGCCGAATTGCCGGTCGAGCAGCAGGTGCGCAGCCAGTTGGCCCGCGCCACAGCCCTGCAGAAGGACGGCCAGCCCCTCGCCGCCGCACGCGAACGGATCTTCATCGCTCCCCTGCTGCACGACCAAGCCGCTCAGAGCAACCATGAAGCCATCTGGACACTGGTCTCGAGCCTGCCGGCCGAACAGCTGCAGGCAACCGGCGACAGCGACCTGAGCGGCTGGCTGGCCCTGGCCCGCGCCGCCAAGAGCAGCGGCACGCTGCGGCAACAGCAGGCGGCGATCGACGACTGGCGCGCGACACATCCCGCACACCCCGCCGCCGCGCAACTGCCACAAGCGCTGAGCCAGCTGCAGGAGCTGTCCAGCCAGCCGCTCACCGAGATCGCACTGCTCCTTCCGCAGGACGGCCCGCTGGCCTCGGTGGCCCGAGCGTTGCGCGATGGCTTTCTCGCCGCCCATTACCAGGCGCAGCAGGCCGGACAGAACCCACCCAACATCCAACTCTACGACAGCTCGAACCTGCGCTCGCTGGACCAGTTCTATCAGCAAGCCCAGGCTGCGGGCGTGCAACTGGTCGTCGGCCCCCTGGAGAAGCCCCTGGTCACCCAGCTGGGGACACGCGAGCAACTGCCAATCACCACCCTGGCCCTGAACTACAGCGAAGCGGGCCAAGAAGGCCCCGCACAACTGTTTCAGTTCGGCCTGGCCGCCGAAGACGAGGCCCGCGAAGCCGCCCGCCGCGCCTGGGCCGACGGCATGCGCCGGGCCGTAGCCCTGGTGCCGAACGGCGACTGGGGCGACCGTGTCCTGGCCGCCTTCCGCCAGAGCTGGGAGCAATCCGGTGGCAGCCTGATCGCCGCCGAGCACGTCGACCAACCGGTGGAGCTGGCCCAACAGATCGCCGACCTGTTCCAGCTGCGGCAGAGCGAAGCCCGCGCCAAGCGCCTGCAGAACACCCTCGGCGTGGCCCTGGCCGCACAGCCCACCCGACGCCAGGATGTCGATTTCATTTTCCTCGCCGCCACCCCGCAGCAGGCCCAGCAGATCAAGCCGACGCTGGCCTTCCAGTACGCCGGCGATGTGCCCGTCTATGCCACGTCCCACCTGTACACCGGCAACCACAGCGAAGCCCAGTACCTCGACCTCAATGGCATCCGCTTCTGCGAAACCCCCTGGCTCCTTGATGTCAACGACCCACTGCGCCAAGAGGTCACCCGCCAGTGGCCGCAAGCCGGGGGCAGCCTCGGCCGCCTGTATGCCATGGGCGTAGATGCCTATCGCCTGGCACCGCGCCTGGATCAGCTCAAGATGCTACCGGACAGCCGCATCGAGGGCCTGTCCGGCAGCCTCAGCCTGAATCCGGCGCAGCGCGTCGAGCGCCAGCTGCCTTGGGCAGAGTTCCGTGACGGCCAGGTGCAACGACTGCCCGACACATTCAATTGACCAGCACCCAGGCACGCGGCCAGGCCGCCGAAGCGCTGGCCCGCGCGCATCTGGAACAGCGCGGACTGCGCCTCTTGGCGCAGAACTGGCACTGCCGCCGCGGCGAGCTCGATCTGGTCATGCTCGACGCCGATACAGTAGTATTCGTCGAGGTCCGCTACCGGCGGCACACCGCCTGGGGGGGCGCGATCGAGAGCGTGGATGCGCGCAAGCGCGACAAGCTGACGATCGCCGCCACGCATTTTCTGCAACAGCAATCGCGCTGGGCCAAGCACCCGTGCCGCTTTGACGTGATTGCCATCACTGCCGAAGGCAACTCCCCCCCGCAACTGAACTGGATTCAAAACGCCTTTGACACCTGAACAGGCACCCCACTGAAGGTTATCCCCCCAATGGACATGCAAGCCCGTATTCGCCAGCTGTTCCAAGCCAGCATCGAAACCAAGCAACAGGCCATGGACGTGCTCGTGCCGTTCATCGAGCAAGGCAGCCAGGTCATGGTTCAGGCGCTGCTCAGCGAGGGCAAGATCCTCTCCTGCGGCAACGGTGGCTCTGCCGGCGATGCCCAGCACTTCTCCTCCGAACTGCTCAACCGCTTCGAACGCGAACGCCCCAGCCTGCCGGCCATCGCCTTGACCACCGACAGCTCGACCATTACCTCGATTGCCAACGACTACAGCTACAACGAGGTGTTCTCCAAGCAAATCCGCGCCCTCGGCCAGCCTGGCGATGTGCTTCTGGCGATCTCCACCAGCGGCAACTCGGCCAATGTGATCCAGGCCATCCAGGCCGCCCACGACCGCGAGATGACGGTGGTCGCCCTGACCGGCCGCGATGGCGGCGGCATGGCCTCGCTGCTGTTACCGGAGGACGTTGAAATCCGCGTGCCGTCGAAGGTCACGGCGCGCATCCAGGAAGTACACCTGCTGGCCATCCACTGCCTGTGCGACCTGATCGACAGCCAACTGTTCGGGAGTGAAGAATGAAACGCTCGTCACTGTTATTCGCCAGCCTGGCACTGCTCTTCGGCCTGGCAGGCTGCGGCAGCCGCAGCATTGGCAACAAGATCGACGACCAGTTCATCGCCCCCCAGGTCGAGAGCAATATCGCTGCCGCCCATGCAGACCTGACCAGTCCCACCTCGCACATCGTCGTCACCAGCTACAACGGCGTGGTGCTGCTCGCCGGGCAAACCCCGCGCAGCGAGCTCAAGGCCCTGGCCGAACAGGCCACGCGCAGGGTCCAGGGGGTCAACAAGGTCCATAACGAACTGCAGATCCTGCAGCCGACTTCACTGCTGGCGCGCAGCAATGACTCGCTGCTGACCACCAAGATCAAGGCGCAGATGGTTGCCGATGCGACCGTGCCGGGCTCGCGGATCAAGGTCATCACCGAGAACGGCATCGTCTACCTGCTCGGCATCGTTACCCGCCAGGAAGCCGACCAGGCGACCCGCCTGGTGCAGAGCGTCTCGGGCGTACAGAAGATCGTTCGGTTGTTCCAGTACAGCAACTGAGCAGCCAGCCAATAAAAAAGGCGATCACAGGATCGCCTTTTTTATTACTTGACCACCTTCAAGCTGGGTCGTCCGCTGGGTCGCGGCGGCTCACCATCCGGCCCCCGATCGCCAGGCCCATCGGCATCCTCGTCATCAGGAACCGGCGGCTCCAGATCGAAGACCATGCCCTGGCCATTTTCTCGCGCGTAAATCGCGAGCACGGCCGCAGTCGGCACATACAGACTGTGCGCGACGCCACCGAAACGCCCCTCGAAACTGATCGCCTCGTTATCCATGTGCAGATGACGCACCGCGCTGGGCGATACATTGAGGACGATCTGGCCATCGCTGGCGAAGCCGGGCGGGACCTGAACACCATGCAACTCGGCGTTGACCAACAGGTGTGGCGTACAGTCGTTGTCTACGATCCACTCATAGAGTGCACGCACCAGATAGGGACGACTAGAGTTCATAGAGACCTCCTGAACCTTAACGCATGTCGCGCTCAGCAGCCGACAGACTGGCCCGGAAGGCCTCGCGGGCGAACTGACGCTCCATATAATCGAGCAAGGGCTTTGCCGGCTTCGGCAACTCGATGCCCAGCACTGGCAAACGCCAGAGAATCGGCAACAAGCAGCAATCCACCAAACTCAACTCCTCGCTGAGAAAGTACGCCTTATCGGCGAACAGCGGCGATACGCCGGTCAGACTCTCACGCAGTTCCTTGCGCGCCTGCACCCGGGCCGCCTCCTTGCTGCGCGGATCCAGGATGAGATCGACCAGTGCACACCAGTCGCGCTGGATACGATGAATCAGCAGCCGGCTATTGGCCCTGGCGACCGGATAGACCGGCAGCAACGGCGGATGCGGATAGCGCTCATCCAGGTACTCCATCACCACCGTCGACTCGTACAGCGCCAAATCGCGATCCACCAGGGTTGGCAGGCTGGCGTAAGGATTGACCTCCAGCAGCTGCGGCGGACAGCGACCCTGCTCGACACTGATGATCTCGGCGCTGACACCCTTCTCGGCGAGCACGATGCGTACGCGGTGGGAGTAGTGGTCGGCGGGGTCGGAGTAGCAGGCCAACCGATTGGTCACGCCCATGGCGATCCTCCTCGCTGTATTTAGGATTGTAGAAACAGAAAAACCTGCGCGCCCGGGAGGGCGCGCAGGTCAACAACAACGCGACGCCAGATTAATGCACGTCCTTCCAGTACTCGCGCTTGAGCAGATAGGCAAACACGAAGAAGAAGGCCAGGTACAGCAGCACATAGGTGCCGACGCGCTGACTTTCCAGCTTCACCGGATTGGCCGAGTAGGCCAGGAAGGTCACCAGATTCTTGATCTTCTCGTCGAACTCTTCCTCGCTCAGGGCGCCGGTTTTCGGCTCGACTGTCAGTTGATCGCAGGCCTCGTGAGTGATCGGTGTACCGGTCAGCGGGTCGAACTGCTTCTTGCCGTCCTCGACCACCTGAACCTGCTTGCAGCCGATGTACTGGCGACCCTGCAGCCCTGCCAGCACGTTCGGCATACCCACGTTCGGGAACACCATGTTGTTGGCGCCGAGCGGACGGGTCTTGTCCTCGTAGAAGCTGCGCAGGTAGGTATACAGCCAGTCGGTGCCACGCACGCGGGCCACCAGGGTCAGATCGGGCGGCGCGGCGCCAAACCAGGCCTTGGCATCGTCGGACTTCATGCCGATCTTCATGTGGTCGCCAATCTTGGCGTCGCTGAATACCACGTTTTCCAGCATCACCTCATGGGGGATGCCCAGGTCGTCAGCCACACGCTCGTAGCGCTGGAACTTGGCGGCGTGGCAGCCCATGCAGTAGTTGGCGAAGGTACGCAGACCATCCTGCATGGCGGCCTTGTCGGTCAGGTCGATCTCGACCTGATCCAGTTCTACGCCATGGCCGCCTGCAGCAAAGGAGAAGGCTGGCAGCGCAGCGATAATAAATGCAGCGAATAGCTTTTTCATCAGCCCGTCACCCTTTCCGGAACCGGTTTGGTTTTTTCCATCCTGGTGTAGAACGGCATCAGGATGAAATACGCGAAGTACAGGACGGTACACACCTGCGACAACAGGGTGCGGCCCGGGGTTGGCGCCAGCACGCCCAGCACGCCGAGGATGACGAAGGACACGCAGAACACCAGCAACCAGACCTTGCTCAACCAGCCCTTGTAGCGCATCGACTTGACCGGGCTACGATCCAGCCAAGGCAGCACGAACAGCACCGCGATGGCCGCACCCATGGCGATTACGCCCATCAGCTTGTCCGGCACTGCCCGCAGAATCGCGTAGAAGGGGGTGAAGTACCATACCGGGGCAATATGCTCAGGCGTCTTGAACGGGTTGGCCTGCTCGAAGTTGGGCTTCTCGAGGAAATAGCCCCCCATCTCCGGGAAGAAGAACACGACCGCACAGAAGACGAACAGGAACACCACCACGCCAACGATGTCTTTCACCGTGTAGTAGGGGTGGAACGGGATACCGTCCAGCGGAATGCCGTTGGCATCCTTCTTCTTCTTGATCTCGACGCCGTCCGGGTTGTTCGAGCCCACTTCATGCAGTGCCAGGATGTGCAGCACCACCAGGCCGAGAATCACGATCGGCAGGGCCACCACGTGCAAGGCGAAGAAACGGTTCAGGGTAATCCCGGAGATCAGGTAGTCGCCGCGAATCCACTGGGTCAGGTCGTCCCCGATCACCGGAATGGCGCCGAACAGCGAGATGATCACCTGGGCCCCCCAGTAGGACATCTGGCCCCAAGGCAGCAGGTAGCCCATGAAGGCTTCGGCCATCAGCATCAGGTAGATCAGCATGCCGAAGATCCACACCAACTCACGCGGCTTCTGGTAGGAACCGTAGAGCAGACCACGGAACATGTGCAGATAGACCACGATGAAGAACGCCGAGGCGCCGGTGGAGTGCAGGTAGCGCAGGATCCAGCCGTACTCCACATCGCGCATGATGTACTCGACCGAGGCGAAGGCCTCCTCCGCCGACGGGGTGAAGCTCATGGTCAGCCAGATGCCGGTGACGATCTGGTTGACCAGCACCAGCAGTGCCAGGGAGCCAAAGAAATAGAAGAAGTTGAAGTTCTTCGGTGCGTAATACTTGCTCAGATGGTCTTCCCACATCTTGGTCGCCGGGAAGCGCGCATCCACCCACTCCATGAACTTACTCATCATGCTTGCTCCTGATCGACGCCGATGACGATCACGTCGTCCGACTCGTACATGTGCGGCGGCACCGGCAGGTTCAGCGGCGCCGGCTGCGCTTTGTACACCCGACCGGCGAGGTCATAGCGCGAACCGTGGCATGGGCAGAAATAGCCCCCCACCCACTCCGGACCGAGATCGGCTGGCGCCACTTCGGGACGGAACGACGGCGAACAGCCCAGGTGCGTACACAGGCCTACCAACAAGAGCAATTCCGGTTTGATCGAGCGGGTCTGTGGATCCACGTAAGCAGGCTGCACTGACGCCTGGGACTCCGGGTCAGCCACAGCATCATGGAGATTGGTCAGGTTACCGAGGATTTCTTCGGTGCGGCGCACGATAAATACCGGCTGCCCCCGCCATTCGGCAACCATCTGCTGGCCCGGCTCGATCTTGCTGACGTTCACCTTCACAGGTGCACCGGCAGCCTTGGCCTTGGCACTAGGGAACCATGACCCCACGAACGGGACCGCGGCACCCACCGCTCCTGCAGCACCCACCACTGAGGTGGCTGCCACCAAGAAGCGACGCCGGCCTGCATTCACGCCGTCATTGCTCATTCAGTCGTCTCCCATCGGCTTTGTGGCCTGTTTGGTCAGGCCTCTACTAAATAAAATTCGAGTGCGGCAAAAAAATTCGCCAAATGGTAAAGAAAAGCCCCATTTCTGACAAGGCAATTACCCTTGGCAAAGTGCCTGAACACCTTGCAGGACGCGGCTTTCAAGGCTGCGGCATGGTGTCGCAGACGACCCCGACGCCCATAAAAAACGCCCAGCTCCGTAAGGAAACTGGGCGCTTTTGAACGCAGGTAGCGAATTAACGCTTGGAGTACTGCGGACGCTTACGCGCCTTGCGCAGACCAACCTTCTTACGTTCCACTTCACGGGCATCGCGAGTGACGAAGCCGGCCTTGCGCAGTGCCGGGCGCAGGGTTTCGTCGTACTCCATCAGCGCGCGAGTGATGCCATGCCGGATTGCACCCGCCTGACCACTCACACCGCCACCAGCGACGGTGACATAAATATCGAACTTCTCGACGGTCTCGGTCAGCTCCAGCGGCTGGCGAACTACCATGCGGGCAGTTTCACGACCGAAGAAGGTGTCCAGAGTGCGATTGTTGATGGAGATCTTGCCAGTGCCCGCACGCAGGAAAACGCGAGCGGTTGCAGTCTTGCGACGGCCAGTGCCGTAATTTTGAGTCGCCGACATAATGAACTATTCCGTTAAATCTTCAGTTCTTGGGGCTGCTGAGCAGTGTGCGGGTGAACAGCACCCTTGTACACTTTCAGCTTACGGTACATGTCGCGACCCAGCGGGTTCTTCGGCAGCATGCCTTTTACCGCGGTCTCGATCACACGTTCAGGCGCCTTATCGATCAGCTTGTCGAAGCTGATCGACTTGATGCCGCCCGGAAAACCGGAGTGAGAGTAGTACATCTTGTCAGTGGTCTTGGCGCCGGTTACACGCACCTGCTCGGCATTGATCACGACGATGTAGTCGCCGGTATCAACGTGCGGAGTGTACTCAGGCTTGTGCTTGCCACGCAGACGGCTCGCGATTTCGGTGGCCAGACGACCCAGGGTCTGACCAGCAGCGTCGACGACAAACCAGTCGCGCTTTACTGTTTCCGGTTTAGCAGTAAAAGTTTTCATTCTTTATAGCCTCAGGGGCCGCCCTGATAAATAAGACGGCGGATCTTACTGAATAGTGCGTACTTTGACAAGTCAAAGGCAGCCGAAAACAGACGCTATCGGGGGCTCGGGTCAGCGCGTCCGTAGTACGGCAAGATTCTTCGGCAAGCGGCGCATCACTTCCACTGCAGAAAGAGGGTGGCAATTATGCCGATTGCGAAAATAAATTCAACCTGCTTGTATGGCCGTTTTCGCAACAGGAGCGCGCGCAATGGATTTTCGCCAACTCGGCCGAACCGACCTCAGGGTCAGCACACTCTGCCTCGGCAGCATGACCTGGGGCGAGCAGAATAGCAGCAGCGAAGCCACGGCCCAGATCGAGCGCGCCAAGGCCCATGGCGTGAACTTCATCGATACCGCCGAGATGTACCCGGTGCCGCCGCGAGGCGAGAGCTACGGCCGCACCGAGCAGTTCATCGGCGATTATTTCCGCCGGCACGGCGACCGCGCCGACTGGATCCTGGCCAGCAAGATCGCCGGCCCCGGCAACGGCATCGACTACATCCGTGACGGCCAGCTCAAGTTCAATCGCGCCCACATCGTCGCCGCCCTCGACGCCAGCCTCAAGCGCCTCAACACCGACTGGATCGACCTCTACCAACTGCACTGGCCGGAGCGCCCGACGAATTTCTTCGGCCAGCTCGGCTATCGCCACCGCGACAGTGATTTCACCCCGCTGGAGGAGACCCTCGAGGCGCTCGACGAGCAGATCAAGGCCGGCAAGATCCGCCATGTCGGCCTGTCCAACGAGACGCCTTGGGGCACCATGAAGTTCCTCGAGCTGGCGCAGACGCGCGGCTGGCCCAGGATGGTGTCGATCCAGAACCCCTACAACCTGCTCAACCGCAGCTTCGAGGTCGGCCTGGCGGAAGTCGCCATTCGCGAGCAATGCGGCCTGCTGGCCTACTCCCCACTGGCGTTCGGCATGCTCTCGGGCAAGTACGAGAACGGCGCGCGCCCAGCCAACGCACGGATCAGCCTGTACAGCCGCTTCACCCGCTACACCAACCCGCAAGCCGAAGCGGCCTGCTCCCGCTATGTGGCCCTGGCCCGCGAGCATGGGCTGGATCCGGCACAGATGGCCCTGGCCTTCGTCACCAGCCAGCCATTCGTGACCAGCAACATCATCGGCGCCACCAGCCTGGAGCAACTGGAGAGCAATCTGGCCAGCAGCGAGCTGCACCTCGACGACGCGGTTCTGGCCGCTATCGAGGCCATCCACAAGGCCCAGCCTAACCCCGCCCCCTGAACCAAACAGCCCGGGATTGCCGGGCTGCTTCCATTGTCAAGACGACCGCCAAGCCTACAGCGCGCGGGCGATGATCTCCTTCATGATCTCGTTGGTGCCGGCATAGATCCGCTGCACCCGGGCGTCGGCCCAGGCGCGCGCCACCGGGTACTCCCACATGAAGCCATAGCCGCCATGCAGCTGCACGCACTCGTCGAGCACTTTGCACTGCAGGTCGGTGCCCCAGTACTTGAGCATGGCCGCGGTCGGCACATCCAGCTTGCCCTGCAGGTGCAACTCCAGGCAACGATCGACGAACACCCGGCCCACTTGGATCTCGGTAGCCATCTCGGCCAGTTTGAAGCGGGTATTCTGGAAGTCCGCCACCGCCTGACCGAACGCCTTGCGCTCGCGGGTATAGTCCAGCGTCCACTTGAGTGCGGCCTCGGCCGAGGCAAGCGCGCTGACGCCGACGGTCAGACGCTCCTGCGGCAGTTCCTGCATCAGGTAGGCGAAGCCCATGCCCGCCTGGCCAAGCAGATTCTCCCTGGGCACGCGCACATCCTGGAAGAACAGCTCGGAGGTGTCCTGGGCCTTCATCCCGACCTTCTCCAGGCGCTTGCCCTTGGCGAAACCGGGCGTGTCGGCCTCGACCAGAAACAGGCTGGTGCCCTTGGCGCCAGCCTTGGGGTCGGTCTTGGCCACGACTATCACCAGATCGGCCAGGTAACCGTTGGTGATGAAGGTCTTGGAACCATTGATCAGATACTCATCACCGTCCAGCACCGCCGTGGTTTTCACCCCCTGCAGGTCGGACCCGGCCCCCGGCTCGGTCATGGCAATCGCCGTGACCATCTCGCCGGACACCAGCCTGGGCAGGTACTTGCGTTTCAGCGCCTCGGACCCGTAGTGGAGGATATAGGGCGCAACTATGTCCGAGTGCAGCGAGAAGCCGATGCCGGTCAGGCCCAAACGCGCAATTTCCTCGATCACCACCGCGCTGTAGAGAAAGTCGGCGCCCATGCCGCCGAACTCCTCGGGGATGTGCGAGCAGAGCATCCCCGCCGCCCCCGCCTTGCGCCACAGCTGGCGATCGATGTAACCGTCCTTCTCCCACTGCGCGTGAAACGGTACAGCTTCCTGCTCGAGAAGCTTGCGCACGCTGTCGCGGAACAGTTCGTGATCGGAGCTGAAAAGCGTTCTGGGAATCATGGCGACACCTGGCTATGCGGTCGAATGGAAGTACACGCGACTCTAACCAAGCAAACGCTTGGTTGCACTGGACACAAGCGCCAAAAAATAAGACGATCCAGCCGGCCAATGACCACTTAGCCCTGACAAGAGCCGCCCATGCCCACCCAGACGCCCGAACCGCTCAAGCGTGTCAGCATCCTGGCCACCGACGGGGTATTCGCCTCCACCCTGATGCAGGCCAAGGATTTCTTCCACATGGCCAGCCTGCGCTATGGCAAGCAGCAAGGCCTGGGGCCGATACCGACCTTCGAGATCCACCTGGTCAGCCCCGACGGCCAACCCGTGCGCAGCTTCAGTGATGTGATGATCCCGGTGAACGGCCCCCTGGATGCCGCCGACGTGATCATCCTGCCTACCTTCTGGGATGATTTCGACAGCCTGCGCCGGCGCCACCCGCAGGTTCTCGACTGGCTCCAGCAACGCCACGCCGCCGGCAGCGCCATCTGCGGCGAGGCCAAGGGCGTGTTCTGGATGGCCCAGGCCGGCCTGCTCGACGGTAAGGAGGCCACCACCTACTGGCGCTTCTTCAACGAATTCGCCGAGCGCTTCCCCAAGGTTCAGCTGAACCAGGACAAACACCTGTCGGACGCCGACAATCTGTACTGCGCCGGCGGCGTGACCTCGGCCTGCGACCTGTACATCTACCTGATCGAGCGCTTCTGTGGCGCCAGCGTCGCCCAGGGCGTGGCCCGTGACATCCTCTACGAGGTGCAGCGCAGCTATACCCCGGGGCGCATCGGCTTCGGCGGGCAGAAACTGCACCACGACCTGACCATCCTGCAGATCCAGCAATGGCTGGAGGATCACTTTGCCGACAAGTTCCGCTTCGAAGACGTCGCCCGCGAGCACGGCATGAGCATTCGCAACTTCATGCGCCGCTTCCAGGGCGCCACCGGCGACAAGCCGCTGCACTACCTGCAACGACTGCGCATCGAAACCGCCAAGGGCCTGCTCAGCGCCACGCGCAAGAGCATCAAGACCATCAGCTATGAAGTCGGCTACGACGATGCCAGCTTCTTTGCCCGCCTGTTTCGCCAGCACACCGAATTGTCGCCCAACCAGTACCGCCGCCAGTTCCAGCACAAGGATAGCCAGGCCTGAGTCACACTCCCCCCGGCCGGGGCGCACAAAAAAAGCTGCCCATGGGCAGCTTTGCTATGGCGCGAAGCGCCGCTACGGCTTGTGCGGGCGCGAGAGGAACTCATGGGACTGCATTTCCAGCAGTCGGCTGAGGGTGCGCTGGAACTCGAAGGTCAAGCGACCGCCGGTGTAGAGGTCCTTGAGCTCCACCTCGGCGGAGATGATCAGCTTGACGTTGCGATCGTAGAACTCGTCCACCAGATTGATGAAGCGCCGCGCCATGTCGTCCTTGGCCACACCCATCTGCTCGACGTTGGCCACCAGCACCGCATGGAAGATCTTGCCCAGCTCGATGTAGTCATTCTGGCTACGCGGTCCGTCGCAGAGTTCGCGAAACTCGAACCAGGCCACGTCGTCGCCTACCTTGCGCGCGGTGATCGCGCGGTTCTCGATCATCAGCGCCTCGTGTTCCTGCACCGTGCAGTGCTCGGGCAGCAGGCTCTTGAAGCTCTTGTCCAGACTCTCCTCGGCCGCCGCATCCAGTGGCCAGTGGAACAGCTCGGCCTGCTCCAGGGCGCGCAGGCGGTAGTCGACGCCGCTGTCGACGTTGACGATCTCGGTGTGCTCCTTCAGCAGGGCGATGGCCGGCAGGAAGCGCGCGCGCTGCAGGCCGTCCTTGTACAGGCCGTCCGGCACTATGTTGGAGGTCGCGACCAGGCTCACGCCGTTCTTGAACAGCTCCTCGAGCAGGGTGGCGAGGATCATCGCGTCGGTGATGTCGGAAACGAAGAACTCGTCGAAGCAGATCACCCGTGCCTCGTCGGCAAAGCGCCGGGCGATGATCACCAGCGGGTTCTTCTCGCCCTTGAGGGTGCGCATCTCCTCGTGCACGCGCTTCATGAAACGATGGAAGTGCGTGCGCATCTTGCGCTCGAACGGCAGCGCGTCGAAGAAGGTGTCGACCAGGTAGGTCTTGCCGCGGCCCACCCCGCCCCAGAAATACAGGCCCTTGATCGGCCCCTGCGGCTTCCTGGCGAACAGTTTGCCGAACAACCCCGGCTTGCCCGCCTCGCCGGCCAGCAGATCCTCGTACAGGCGCTGCAGATGGCGCACCGCCGTTTCCTGGGCCGCATCATGGAAAAACTCGGGGCGTTTGAGATCGGCCTGATAGCGCTCTAGCGGTGTCATATTCGTTAGCCGGGCAAGTAAAAACGGGGCCGACACTTTAGCGACGCCCTGCCCGCTTGGCAATCGATTGCGCGCGCCCGCCGGCTCGGCGCAACCGGCACCGGCGCGCCTCGACGGCGCACCGGTATACCGGCGCGGCAGGCCTAGCCGGCCAGCTCTGCGATGGCGTCGCGCAGGCGCAGCATGGCGGCATCCAGCAGTTCCGGGTCGGCATAGGCCGGGCTGTCGGCCAGGCACTCGCCATCCAGCCAGAGGGTGAATTGATCGCCCTCGTCCTCGCGCAACTCCAGGGCGTCGGGGCCTTGGGCGATCAGGCGCTGGCTGATGGCGCCGACCGCCTTGGGATCACTGAACGGCCGCGACAGCAGCAGCTCCTCGCCATCGGCGGCGAGGAAGCGGAAGCGGAAGCTGCCATCCGGCTCGCGGAAGCTGACGAAACGGGCAGTCTTGGCCGCCTTCTTCTTGCTTTCGCCGGCCACCTTGACCTGTTCGCGGAAGGAGCGCAGACCCACCGCCTCGCGCAACTCGCCGAGGAACGGGGTGGCGATCTTGCGCGCCTTGGCCGCGCCGGCGAGGAGGATGTCCTCGAGATCGGCGGGCCTGGCGATCAGGGCCTGGTAGCGTTCACGGGCCTCGCCCAGCTCGTTGTCGAGCAGTTCGAACAGGCGCTGCTTGGCCTCGCCCCAGGCCAGGCCGGCCAGCAGCTCGGCGCGGAACTCGGCCTGCTGAGCCGGGGTGGCGAAGGCCTGATAGAGGGTGAACAGGTGCGAGTTGTCCGGGTCCTTCGGCTCACCCGGCAGCCGCGAGTCGGTGACGATGCGGGCAATGGCATCCTTGAGCTGCTTGGGGCTGCCGAACAACGCTATGGTGTTGTCGTAGCTCTTGGACATCTTGCGCCCGTCGAGGCCCGGCAGGGTCGCCACGTCCTCCTCGATGACCGCCTCGGGCAGGGTGAACAGCTCCTTGCCCTGGCCGAACAGGTGATTGAAGCGCTGAGCGATGTCGCGGGCCATCTCCACGTGCTGAATCTGATCGCGACCGACCGGCACCCTGTGCGCATTGAACATCAGGATGTCCGCCGCCATCAGCACCGGGTAGCTGAACAGGCCCATGGTCACACCGGCATCCGGGTCTTCGCCGGCCTCGACATTTTTGTCCACCGAGGCCTTGTAGGCGTGGGCGCGGTTGAGCAGGCCCTTGCCGGCGACGCAACTGAGCAGCCAGCACAGCTCGGGGATCTCCGGAATATCGGACTGGCGGTAATAGGTCGCCCTGCCCACATCCAGGCCGCAGGCCAGCCAGGTGGCGGCGATCTCCAGACGCGAGCGCTGGATGCGCAGCGGGTCGTCACACTTGATCAACGCATGGTAGTCGGCGAGGAAGTAGAAGGAGTCGACGTTGGCGTCACGGCTGGCGACGATGGCCGGGCGAATCGCCCCCGCGTAGTTGCCCAGATGGGGCGTGCCGGTGGTGGTGATGCCGGTGAGGATACGAGTGGTCATGGCTTTCGCTTATCAGACTGCAATCGGAAATCAGAGACGCGGCAGCACCAGATCCTTCAGATCGGTCAGCTTGCCGTGAAAAAAGTGCCCGCATTCTGCCACTTTCAGCAGCTCATGGGGACGCCCCAACGCCGCCGACCAGGCATAAACAGCCTGCGGATCGATCACCTCGTCGCTTTCCGGCTGGATCAGGGTCAGCGGACAACGCTGCGCCGCGGGTATCTCCTCGGTCAGCCGGGTAACCGCCGGCGCCACCATGATCAAGCGGGCCAGCTCGACGCCCTGCTGCTCCAGGCGCGCCCCCAGACCGGCGGCCACGAAGCCGCCGAAGGAGAACCCCAGCAGGGTCAGGGGCAACCGCGGGTAGCGCTCAAGCAACCAGTGCGCGACGGCCTCGGCGTCGTCGATCTCGCCGCTGTGCATGTCGTGCTCACCCTCGCTGCCACCTACGCCCCGGTAATTGAAGCGCAGGGTGGCCAGACCGGCGTCGCGTGCGCTGCGCTGCAGGGTCGAGACCACCTTGTTGAGCATGGTCCCGCCTTGCACCGGGTTGGGATGGCAAATCAGCGCCACGCCACGTGCCTCGGGCTGATCCAGAATCAGGGCTTGCAGTTGGCCACAGGGACCGGGAATGACTACGGGGGTTTCGCGGGTGAGCAACGGTGAACTCCGTGACCCCGGGCAGGGTCGACTCGTCTAGCTGACAGCCTGCGCTACACATGCATTGCATTGCGGTATACAGCGCAGGTTCCAGCCGTTAACGTAATGCAAAGCCGTTTAGAGAGGAAGGACTCGTGGAACAGACGCTCACAGCCTGGTTGCTACCAGCAGTCACCCTGGTAGCCGGTATTGCCATCGGCTTCCTGATCGCACGCCTGGCGCCGAATGCAGCCCCCAGCCGCACGCAACGCCAACTGGACGAAATGCAGGAGCGCTTCGATGCCTACCAGAGCGAGGTAGTGACCCACTTCAACACCACCGCCAGCCTGGTGAAGAAACTCACCCAGAGCTACCAGGACGTGCAGGAGCACCTCTCCGAGGGCGCCAACCGCCTGGCACTCGATGAGCTGACACGCCAGCGCCTGCTCGCCGCCCTGCAGGCCGACGAGGGCAAGGGCAGCGAGAAACGCGAGCGCCTGACTCCGCCCAAGAACAACGAGATGCCCAAGGACTATGCGCCGAAAAGCGCCGATGTACCGGGCATGCTCGACGAAAGCTATGGTTTGAAGCACAAGTAGCCAATCGAGCGCCTGCTCCGGCGCATCCACAGGCAGAAAAAAACCCGCTCATGAGCGGGTTTTTTTGTTGGCAGCCGAGCTTAGATCGCGCCGCGACTGCGCAGCAATGCCAGCACCTGCTTGACGCCCTCTTCCACCGAGACGCTCTGGGTATCGATCACCAGATCGGCATCCAGCGGCACGTCATAGGCGAAGGATTCGCCCGGGATGTTGTCGCCAGCGGCGGCATACAGGCCCTGCGGATCACGCTCACGGCAGACCTGCGGCGAAGCCTGGACGTAGACGGTGATCAGGCGTTCGCCGCCGATCAGCGCCTTGGCCTGCTCGCGCCCCTCGGCATCCGGGGCGACGAAGGCGGCCAGGGTCAGCATCCCCGCCTCGTTGAACTGCCGCGCCACATGAGCGGCACGCCGCCAGTTCTCGGTACGACCGCTGCGGTCCTGCGGCAAGCCCTTGTTCAGGTCATGACGCAGGTTCTGGCCATCGAGCACATAGACCGCTCGCCCGGCATCGAACAGCTTGCGTTCCACCGCATAGGCCAGGGTGCTCTTGCCGGCACCGGACAGGCCGCTGAACAGCACGGTGGCCGGTTGCTGGCCGAAGCGGCTGGCGCGCTCCTCGGTGGAGACGTGGGCCAGCCTGCCATGGTGGCCATCGGCATTCTGCGCACCGATCGGCTCGGCGATGATCATGCCGGCGCCGACCGTGCCATTGGTCAGGCGGTCTATGACGATGAAAGCCCCGGTGGTGCGATTGTAGTCATAGCCATCGAGGGCGATGGGCGCATCCAGGGCGATCTTGACCTTGCCGATCTCGTTGAGGTGCAGGCTGCTGGCCGCGCCCTGCTCCAGCGTGTTCACATCCACCCGGTGAGCGATGCTGGCGATCGAGCCCGGCACATAGCTGGTGGCGCGCTTGATGTCGTATTTCTTGCCGGGCAGCATCGGCTCTTCGGCCATCCACACCAGCATGGCGTCGAAGCTGTCGCGGATCTGCGGGCGATTGTCGGCATGCACCAGCATGTCGCCGCGGGACACGTCGATCTCGTCTTCCAGGGTCAGGGTGATGGCCTGACCGGGACCGGCATGCTCCAGCTCGCCCTCGTAGGTGACGATGGACTTGACCTTGCTGCCCTTGCCGGAGGGCAACACCACGACCTCGTCACCCTTGCGCACGATGCCGCTGGCCAGGGTACCGGCGAAGCCGCGGAAGTTGAGGTTGGGCCGGTTGACGTACTGCACCGGGAAACGCATGTCGTCGAAATTGCGATCGCCGGCCACCTCGACGGTCTCGAGGATCTCCATCAGCGACTGGCCCTCGTACCAGGGCGAGCGCTCGGACTTGTTGACCACGTTGTCGCCCTTGAGCGCCGACATCGGCACGAAGTGCAGGGTGGTCGGCTTGAGGTCGATACGCTCGGCGAACTTCAGGTAGTCGGCCTTGATCTGCTCGAACACGCCCTGATCGAAGTCCTTGAGGTCCATCTTGTTGACCGCGACCACGATGTGCTTGATGCCCAGCAGCGAGGTGATGAAGCTGTGCCGCTTGGTCTGGGTCTGCACGCCGTAGCGGGCGTCGACCAGGATGATCGCCAGGTCGCAGGTCGAGGCGCCGGTGGCCATGTTGCGGGTGTACTGCTCGTGGCCCGGGGTGTCGGCGATGATGAACTTGCGCTTGGCCGTGCTGAAGTAGCGGTAGGCCACGTCGATGGTGATGCCCTGCTCGCGCTCGGCCTGCAGACCGTCGACCAGCAGCGCCAGGTCGACGTCCTCGCCGGTGGTGCCGACCTTCTTCGAGTCGCGGGTGATGGCTTCCAGGTGATCCTCGTAGATCATCTTGGAGTCGTGCAGCAGGCGCCCGATCAGGGTGCTCTTACCGTCGTCGACATTGCCGCAGGTGAGGAAGCGCAACAATTCCTTGCGTTCGTGCTGGGCCAGGTAGGCGAGGATGTCCTCGCTGATCAAATCAGACTGATGACTCATGGTTCGGAATCCTTAGAAGTAGCCCTGGCGTTTTTTCTCTTCCATCGACCCGGCGGCGTCGTGGTCGATGACCCGGCCCTGGCGCTCGGAAGTGCGGGTCAGGAGCATCTCCTGGATGATTTCCGGCAGGGTCGTCGCGGTGGACTCCACCGCCCCGGTCAGCGGATAGCAGCCGAGGGTACGGAAGCGCACCATCTTCTTGGTGATCCGCGCCTTTTCCTCATCGGAGAGGTGCTCGAGAATGCGCTCGTCGTCGATCATGATCAGGGTGCCGTTCTTCTCGATCACTTCGCGCTCGGCGGCGAAGTACAGCGGCACGATCGGGATCTGCTCCAAATAGATGTACTGCCAGATGTCCAGCTCGGTCCAGTTGGACAGCGGAAACACGCGGATCGACTCGCCCTTCTTGACCTTGCCGTTATAGACGTTCCACAGCTCCGGACGCTGATTCTTCGGGTCCCAGCGATGCTTGCTGTCGCGGAAGGAGTAGACTCGCTCCTTGGCCCGGGACTTCTCCTCGTCGCGCCGGGCACCGCCGAACGCCGCGTCGAAGCCGTGCTTGTCCAGGGCCTGCTTGAGGCCCTCGGTCTTCATCACATCGGTGTGCTTGGCACTGCCGTAGGTGAACGGGTTCATGTCCTGGGCCACGCCATCGGGATTGATGTGGGTGATCAGGTCCAGGCCCATCTCCGCCACCATCTTCTCGCGGAAGCTGTACATCTCCTGAAACTTCCAGCGGGTGTCGACGTGCATCACCGGGAACGGCAGTTTGCCGGGGAAGAACGCCTTGCGTGCCAGGTGCAGCATCACGGCGGAGTCTTTGCCGATGGAATAGAGCATCACCGGGTTGTCGAATTCGGCGGCCACCTCACGAATGATGTGGATACTCTCCGCCTCCAGCTGTTTCAGGTGCGTCAGTTTATCGAGCATGGCTACTCACGGAATGCAATGTATTGGGGCCGACGGGCCGTGGACGAGGGCGCACTCTAGCACAGCACCCTCTTCTAATCAGGAGCCCAGTTAGACCAAAAAGATCTAGGTTTATGTCCGATGTTTTGTGGCCTTCTATCCCTGGCGGCCACACTGCGGGCCGTCGCAAGCGACGTCAAAAACTTCTCCCGGAAGTTTTTTTGCCCGGACCGGCCGGCTAAATCGGATTCGGGCAATCGATGAACAGGTGCTCGATGGCGAAGCGCCGGGCCAGGTAGTCACCCAGCGCCTGCACGCCATAACGCTCGGTGGCGTGGTGACCGGCGGCGATGAAGCTAATGCCGTTTTCCCGGGCGCTGTGGAAGGTCTGCTCGGAAGCCTCGCCGCTCAGGTAGAGGTCGACCCCGGCGGCGATCGCCTGATCGATATAGCCCTGGCCGCCGCCGGTGCACCAGCCGACCCGCCGGATCAGGCCCTCGCCCTCCACCAGCAGCGGCTCGCGCCCCAGCGCCTGCGCCACGCGCTCGGCGAACTCGCGCGGGCTCAGCGCGGTGTCCAGCGAGCCGACCAGCCCGACGGTGCGCGGGTTACCTGGCTCCAGTGGCCCCTCGACGGTAATACCCAGCTGACGCGCCAGCTGCACGTTGTTGCCGACCTCGGGGTGCAGATCGAGTGGCAGGTGATAGGCCAGCAGGCTGATATCGTGGGCCAACAGGGTCTTCAACCGACGCTGTTTCATGCCGGTGATGCAGGGGTTCTCGCCCTTCCAGAAATAGCCGTGATGCACCAGTAGCACATCGGCCTCGGCCGCCACGGCCGCATCCACCAGCGCCTGACTGGCCGTCACGCCGCTGACGATACGGCGCACCTGCGGCTGCCCTTCGACCTGTAGGCCATTGGGGCAGTAGTCGCTGATGGTCGCGGCATTCAGGTAACGCTGCGCTTCATCCACCAGCGTCGTCAGGGCAATGGCCATGCAGATTCCTCACCAGTTGTTGCAGGCCGCTGCACTATCGACAGGCGGCCCATTATAATGGCGCCACCTTAAGGGGCTCCCCAGCCCCCTGCAACCCTCAGGATTTGTCGATGTTCAAGGCCGCGCGATTTGTTGGCTGGCCCCTACTGGCCGGCGTACTGCTGGCACTGCTTCTCATCCAGCAGTACCCGCAATGGGTCGGCCTGCCGAACCAAGATGTCCAACTGCGCCAGGCGCCCAGCTACGCGAGCCTGCAGAACGGCCCGGTATCCTATTCCGAGGCGGTGGATACCGCCTCGCCGGCGGTGGCCAATCTCTACACCACCAAATTCGTCGACAAACCGGCCCACCCGCTGTTCGAGGACCCGCAGTTTCGCAAGTTCTTCGGCGACAACCTGCCCAAGCAGCGGCGCATGGAATCGAGCCTCGGCTCGGCGGTGCTGATGAGCCCGCAGGGCTATCTGCTGACCAACAATCACGTCACCGCGGGTGCCGACCAGATAGTCGTGGCTCTCAAGGATGGCCGCGAGACCCTGGCGCGGGTCATCGGCAGCGACCCGGAAACCGATCTGGCCGTGCTGAAGATCGACCTCGAGAACCTGCCATCGATCACCCTCGGCCGCTCCGACGACATCAAGATCGGTGACGTCGCCCTGGCCATCGGCAACCCCTTCGGCGTCGGCCAGACCGTGACCATGGGCATCATCAGCGCCACCGGGCGCAACCAGCTGGGCCTGAACACCTACGAGGACTTCATTCAGACCGATGCGGCGATCAACCCCGGCAACTCCGGCGGCGCACTGATCGACGCCCACGGCAACCTGGTCGGCATCAACACCGCGATCTTCTCCAAGTCCGGCGGTTCCCAGGGCATCGGCTTCGCCATCCCGGTCAAACTGGCCCTGGAGGTGATGCAGGCGATCATCGAGCATGGCCAGGTCATCCGCGGCTGGCTGGGCATCGAGGTACAACCGCTGACCCCGGAGCTGGCCGAATCCTTCGGCCTGGAGGGCCGCCCCGGCATCGTGGTCGCCGGCATCTACCGTGGCGGACCGGCGCAGAAAGCCGGCCTGCAACCGGGCGACCTGATCCTCAGCATCGACGGCAAGCCCGCCGGGGATGGCCGCCGCTCGATGAACCAGGTGGCCCGCACCAAGCCCGGCGAAAGCATCCGCATCGAGGTTCTGCGTGCCGGCGAGCCGCTGCAATTGACCGCCCAGATTGGCGTACGGCCGCCGGTCAGCGGCGGCTGAGCCGAGCCGCGCCAGCCTTTCAGTGGTCGCAAAAAAGCCGGCGGCGCTGTCGCGACGCCGGCGTGTCGAGCTCGGCTTCAGACCAGGCTGGACAGCCCGTCCAGTAGCGCCTGATTCTGTTCCGGCGTACCAATGCTGATGCGCAGGAACTGGGCGATGCGCGCCTGTTTGAAGTGCCGCACTATCACCCCCTGCTCGCGCAGGCGCTGGGCCAGTTCGGCCGCATCACGCTGCGGGTGGCGGGCGAAGACGAAGTTGGCGGCCGACGACAGCACCTCGAAGCCCAGCTGCTGCAAGCCTGCCACCACCGACTCGCGACTGGCGATCACCGCCTTGCGGGTCTGCTCGAAATGCTCGCGGTCCTCGAACGCCGCCGCCCCGCCGGCAATCGCCAGGCGATCCAGCGGATAGGAATTGAAGCTGTTCTTGATCCGCTCCAGCGCCTCGATCAGGTCCGGGTGGCCGACCGCAAGACCGACCCGCAGGCCGGCCAGCGAGCGTGACTTGGACAGGGTCTGGGTCACCAGCAAGTTCGGGTAGCGGTCCACCAGGGTGATGGCCGTCTCGCCGCCGAAATCGATATAGGCCTCATCCACCAGCACCACCGAATCCGTATTGGCCTGCAGCAGACGCTCGATGGCCGCCAGCGGCAGCAGGCAGCCGGTGGGCGCATTGGGATTGGGGAAGACGATGCCGCCATTGGGCCGGGCATAGTCCTCGATGCGAATCTGGAACTGCGAGTCCAGCTCGATCGCCTCGTGCGGGATGCCGTACAGGCCGCAGTAGACCGGATAGAAGCTGTAGCTGATATCCGGAAACAGCAGTGGCTGGCCGTGCTGGAACAGGCCGTGGAAGGCATGCGCCAACACCTCGTCCGAGCCGTTGCCGAGGAACACCTGATTGGCCTGCACCCCGTAGTAGTCCGCCACCGCCTGCTTGAGGCGCTCGCCGTTCGGGTCGGGGTACAGCCGCAGGCTATCGTTCAGCTCCGCCTGCATGGCGGCGATCGCCTTGGGCGATGGGCCATAGGGGTTCTCGTTGGTGTTGAGCTTGGCCAGCTTGGCCAGCTTGGGCTGCTCGCCCGGCACGTAGGGCACCAGGTCGTTGACGAAGGGGCTCCAGAACTTGCTCATCTGCCCTTCTCTCCTCGAATACGTTCGGTTTGGCGTAGGGAGGAACCCGCGCAGCGTTTTCCTCCGATCGGGTTGGCCAGGGGTGGACGCGCAGAGCGTCGTCCAGCCTGCGGCCTTCAGCTCTTGATCCGGTACTCGGCGCTGCGCGCATGAGCCGTGAGCGACTCGCCCCGGGCCAGGACCGAGGCGGCCTTGCCCAGCTCGGAGGCACCGTCGGCCGAGCAATAGATGATCGAAGAGCGCTTCTGGAAATCGTATACCCCCAGCGGCGAGGAGAAGCGCGCCGTGCCCGAAGTCGGCAGCACGTGGTTGGGCCCGGCGCAATAGTCGCCCAGGGCCTCGGCGGTGTAGCGGCCCATGAAGATCGCACCTGCATGACGGATCTGCGCCAGGTATTGCTCGGGATCGGCCACCGACAGCTCCAAGTGCTCCGGCGCGATACGGTTGGCCACCTCGATGGCCTGGGCCATGTCGGCGACCTGAATCAGCGCGCCGCGGCCTTCGACCGAGGTGCGAATGATGTCGGCGCGCTCCATGCTCGGCAGCAGGCGGGCGATGCTCTCGGCGACCCGGTCGAGGAAGGCCGCATCCGGGCTGACCAGAATCGACTGGGCGTCCTCGTCGTGCTCGGCCTGGGAGAACAGGTCCATGGCGATCCAGTCCGGATCGGTCTGGCCGTCGCAGACCACCAGGATCTCCGAGGGGCCGGCGATCATGTCGATGCCGACCTTGCCGAACACGTGGCGCTTGGCGGTGGCCACGTAGATATTGCCTGGGCCGACGATCTTGTCCACCGGCGGCACGCTCTCGGTGCCATAGGCCAGCGCGGCCACGGCCTGGGCGCCACCGATGGTGAAGACCCGGTCGACCCCGGCGATGCAGGCCGCGGCCAGGACGATCTCGTTGATCTCGCCGCGCGGCGTCGGCACCACCATCACCACCTCGGGCACGCCGGCGACCTTGGCCGGGATGGCGTTCATCAGCACCGAGGACGGGTAGGAGGCCTTGCCGCCCGGCACATAGAGGCCGGCACGATCCAGCGGGGTGACCTGCTGGCCGAGCACGGTGCCGTCGGCCTCGGTATAGCGCCAGGAGTCCTGCTTCTGCCGCTCGTGGTAACTGCGCACGCGCTCGGCGGCCAGCTCCAGGGCTTCGCGCTGGGCCGTGGTGATGCGGGTAAGGGCCAGCTCGAGGCGCTCGCGCGGCAGGATCAGCTCGGCCATGCTGGCGACTTCCAGGCCGTCGAAGCGCTGGGTGTAGTCGACCAGCGCGGCATCGCCACGACTGCGCACGGCGTCGATGATCTCCAGCACGCGCTGGTTGACGCCATCGTCCGACACGCTCTCCCAGCTCAGCAGATGATCCAGATGACGGGCGAAATCCTGGTCAGCGGCATTGAGTCGGCGGATGGCGATAGGAGCAGTCATGGCTAAGCCTCGTGTAATGGCAAATTTCAGGCGCCGCTAGAGTAGCAAGCCCACCGTGTGGGCACCTGAGAAATTTGGCTATGACACGGATAGGGCCGGATAACGCTCCTGCATTTCCGGCATTTCCGCCATCCCTGGCGGTCAGAGTGCGACGCGATGTCGCACCATGGAATCAGCTGGGGTGTCGAGACTCGACCGCTTCCCGCAGGGTATCGATCAGCGCCTGGATGCGGCCGTGCTGCATCTTCATCGAGGCCTTGTTGACGATCAGCCGCGAGCTGATGGTGGCGATCAGTTCCTGGGCTTCCAGGCCATTGGCACGCAGGGTGTTGCCGGTGTCGACCACATCGATGATCTTGTCGGCCAGGCCCACCAGCGGCGCCAGCTCCATCGAGCCATACAGCTTGATCACTTCGACCTGACGGCCCTGCTCGGCGTAGTAGCGCTTGGCGACGTTGACGAACTTGGTGGCCACCCGCAGACGCCCTTTCGGCTCGGGCGCGCCCACCGCCCCGGCGGTCATCAGCTTGCACTTGGCGATGCGCAGATCCAGCGGCTCGTACAGGCCCTGGCCACCGTACTCCATCAGCACATCCTTGCCGGCCACGCCGAGATCGGCCGCGCCATGCTCGACATAGGTCGGCACGTCGGTGGCCCGAACGATCAGCAGGCGCACATCCTCCTGGGTGGTCGGGATGATCAGCTTGCGGCTTTTATCCGGATTCTCGGTCGGCACGATGCCGGCCTCGGCGAGGAGCGGCAGGGTGTCATCGAGGATGCGACCCTTGGACAGCGCGATGGTCAGCATGAAACTGGTTTCCTTTGGAACTGGACCAGGCCAGCCCGGACGGGCTGGCTATGGATGATCAGCGTACTCGACTCAGCCCGGCACGCGACGGATCTTGGCGCCAAGGAGCTGCAGTTTCTCCTCGATGCACTCGTAGCCGCGGTCGATATGGTAGATGCGATCGATCAGGGTATCGCCCTCGGCCACCAGCGCGGCGATGACCAGGCTGGCGGACGCCCGCAGGTCGGTGGCCATGACCGGCGCGCCCTTGAGCTTTTCGCTGCCGGTGACGATGGCGGTATTGCCCTCGACCTGGATATGCGCGCCCATCCGGCTCATCTCGTAGACGTGCATGAAGCGATTCTCGAAGACCGTCTCGATGACCGTCCCGGTGCCCTCGGCGATCGCATTGAGGGCGATGAACTGCGCCTGCATGTCGGTCGGAAAGGCCGGATAAGGCGCGGTACGCAGGTTGACGGCTTTGGGCCGCTTGCCCTTCATGTCCAGCTCGATCCAGTCGCTGCCGCTGGTGACTTCCGCTCCGGCCTCCTGCAGCTTGGCCAGCACCGCTTCCAGGGTCGTCGGATCGGTGTCCTTCAACTTGACCCGACCACCGGTGGCGGCAGCCGCCACCAGGTAGGTGCCGGTCTCGATACGGTCGGGCATCACGCTGAAGCGTGCGCCGCCGAGGCGCTCGACGCCATCGATGGTGATGGTGTCGGTGCCGGCGCCCTGGATCTTCGCGCCCATGGCGATCAGGCAATTGGCCAGATCGACCACTTCCGGCTCACGGGCCGCGTTTTCCAGCACGCTACGGCCCCTGGCCAGGGTCGCGGCCATCATGATGTTCTCGGTGCCGGTGACGCTGACCGTGTCGAAGAAGAAGTGCGCACCGCGCAGGCCGCCTTCGGGCGCCTTGGCCTTGATGTAGCCGCCTTCGACATCGATGATCGCGCCCATGGCCTCCAGGCCGCGGATGTGCAGGTCGACCGGGCGCGAGCCGATGGCGCAGCCGCCAGGCAGGGCCACTTCGGCCTCACCGAAACGCGCCACCAGCGGCCCCAACACCAGGATCGAGGCGCGCATGGTCTTTACCAGCTCGTAGGGCGCGACCAGGGTCTTGATCGCCCGCGCGTCGACTTCCACGCCGAGCTTCTCGTCGATCACCGGCTCGATGCCCATGCGCCCGAACAGCTCGATCATGGTCGTGATGTCGTGCAGGTGCGGCAGGTTGCAGATGGTGATAGGCGCATCGCCCAGCAGGGTCGCGGCGAGGATCGGCAGGGCCGAGTTCTTCGCGCCGGAGATGCGAATTTCGCCGTCGAGGCGCACGCCGCCGGTAATAATCAGTTTGTCCATGACTCTCTCGATTTAGGAGCGCGCGGCCCAATCGGCACGGCTGAAGAATTTCATGCTCACCGCGTGGATGCTGCCATCGGCGATCCAGGGGTTCAGGTGAGCGTAGACCTGCTGCTGACGCTTGACGGGGCTCAACCCGGCCAGTTCGTCGCTGATCAGGTTCAGCTGGAAGTTGCAGCCTTCGCCTTCAACTTCCACCTGGGTGTTCGGCAGTTTAGCCTCCAGGAGGCTCTTCACTTCTACGGCCTGCATGCGCAACCTCGGTCGGTGCATAGATATAGGGACAGCCGAGCCGAGGCTCGCGGGCCGAGCATCATACAAAAAAGCCCCCGGCCTGCGAACCCCGCACGCCCGCCGCAGCGACCGGCGTGTCGTTCAATCTTCCAGCGGCAGGATGTCCTGCAACTCGCATACCCGGGCAATCTCCTGCATGTCCTGAGGCACGCTGCGCACGCTGAGCGTCTTGCCGGCCGCGGCGGCATCGCGCAGGAATGCCAGCAGCAGTGACAACCCCACACTGCTGGACTTCTCGACATTGGCGCAGTCGATCACGCACGCCTCGGCCTGGACCGAGGCAATCAATCGGCCACCCCGCTCACGCAGGGCCGGCGCCGTGCGATAGTCGAGCACGCCGGTCAGTGCCAGCACGCCCGGCGCCTGCTCGGCAATGCTGGCCTGGCTCACGACTGCCCCTTGGCCTGACGGGCCTTGGCTACCGTCTCGGCCCAGCTGTCGATGACCTTGTCCAGGTCGTTGCCATGGTCCTGCATGGACTGGGCGAACTGATCGCGGAACAGCTTGCCGACGTTGATACCGTTGATGATCAGGTTGCGCATCTTCCAGCCGTCGCCGTCGCTGACCATGGTGTAGGACAACGGATAGATCGTACCCTTGCCGTCCTCGATCTCCATGTTGACCGCGGTACGCCGAGGGTCCTGCTTGCCACTGGCGGGCAGGACGCGAATGCTCTGATTGTTGTACTCGAGCAGGGCATTGCCATAGAACTGCATCAGGCTGCGCTTGAAGTTCTCTTGGAACCGCTGCATCTGCGCCGGCGTGGCCTGACGCGAATAACGCACCGTCATCACCCCGCGGGAGATACCATCGACATCCACCACCGGCCCGAGGATGTCATTCAAGGCATCGTAGAAGGCCGCCGGATCATTGCGATACTGCTCCTTGTTCGCCTTCAGATCGGCAAGCAGGGTATCGGTCGTGCGCTCCACCACCTGATGAGCCGTGAGCGAAGCCGCCGCCAGCAGCGGCAGCGCGAACAGAAACAGCAGAAGACTGTTTCGCAGCGTCTTGATCATCGTAGAAACTCCCGGTTAATTGGCTGGGTCTTTATTGACCGAGTTGAGCAAAAACTTACCGATCAGGTCCTCCAGCACCAGCGAAGACTGGGTGTCGTAGATGGTGCTACCTTCGGCGAGCACCTCCTCTTCGCCGCCTACGCTGATGCCGATGTACTTCTCGCCAAGCAGACCGGCAGTCAGGATCGACGCCGTCGAGTCCAGCGGCACGTTGTCGACATCGCTGTCCAGCGCCATGGTGACCCGGCCGGTATAGCTGTCGCGATCGAGGTCGATTGCCGTGACCTTGCCGATGGTCACCCCGGCCATGGTGACCTTGGCCCGTACGGTTAGACCGGCGATATTGTTAAAGTGCGCATAAACCTGGTAAGTCCCCTCGCCACTGCCCAGGGTCAGACCGCTGACGCGCAATGCCAGCAGCAGCAGGGCCAACAACCCGGCCAGAAGGAACAGGCCAACACCTATTTCCAGTGTGCGGTTCTGCATCAGAAGTCTCCAAACATCAAAGCAGTCAAAATAAAGTCCAGCCCAAGCACGGCCAGCGAGGCATACACCACAGTCTTCGTCGTCGCCCGGCTGATGCCTTCCGACGTCGGCTCGCAGTCATAACCCTGGAACAGCGCAATCCAGGTGACGACAAAGCCGAACACGACACTCTTGATCACGCCATTGAGCACGTCTTCGCGAAATTCGACACTGTTCTGCATGTTGGCCCAGAACGAGCCCTCATAGACGCCCAGCCAGTCGACGGCGACCATGGAGCCGCCCCAGATCCCGACCACGCTGAAGATCATCGCCAGCAGCGGCATCGAGATGAACCCGGCCCAGAACCGCGGCGCCACTATGTACTTGAGCGGGTCCACGCCGATCATTTCCAGACTGGAGAGCTGCTCGGTGGATTTCATGTTGCCGATTTCCGCGGTCAGCGCCGAGCCGGCGCGCCCGGCGAACAGCAGGGCGGTGACCACCGGCCCCAGCTCACGCAACAGGGTCAGGGCCACCATCTGCCCGACCGCCTGCTCGGAACCGTAATCGGAAAGGATGTTGAACCCCTGCAGCGACAGCACCATGCCGATGAAGATACCGGAGACCACGATGATCGCCAGCGACATGACCCCCACGGCATACAACTGTTTGATCAGCAGCTGCAACGGCCTGCCGGCCCCGCCGCCGCCGACCACCGCATGCAGCAGGAAAACCCCCGAGCGCCCGAGGGTGGCGAGCACATCGATACCGGCACGACCCAACAGGCGAATCCGTTCGAGCGTCGATGTCTTGCGCATCAGCGCGCCCCCAATAGATCGTCGCGATAGTCCGACGCGTTGAAGTGAAAGGGTACCGGACCGTCCGGATTACCCTGCATGAACTGACGCACCCGTGGATCCTCCGACGCCTTCAGTTCGTCCGGCGTGCCTTGGCCCAGTATCTGGGTGTCGCCGACGATATAGATGTAGTCGGCGATGCTGGCGGTTTCCGCCAGGTCGTGGGAGACCACGATGCTGGTGATCCCCAGGGCGTCGTTGAGCAAACGAATCAGGCGCACCAGCACGCCCATGGCGATCGGATCCTGACCGACGAAGGGTTCGTCGTACATCAGGATCTGCGGATCCAGGGCAATTGCCCGGGCCAGCGCGACGCGGCGCTTCATGCCGCCGGACAGCTCATCCGGCATCAGCTCGAAGGCACCGCGCAGGCCAACCGCCTGCAACTTCATCAGGACGATGTCGCGGATCATCTCTTCCGGCAGCTGCGTATGCACGCGCAGCGGAAAGGCCACGTTCTCGAACACGTCCAGATCGGTGAACAGCGCGCCGCTCTGAAACAGCACGCCCATTTGCTTGCGCATATCGAACAACTCGCTGCGCGAGAGCCTGGGCAGATTCTGCCCATTGACCCACACCTCGCCCTGGCTCGGCCGCAACTGGGCGGCGATCAGGCGCAACAGGGTGGTCTTGCCGCAGCCGGAAGGCCCCATGATGCCGGTGACCTTGCCGCGCGCAATGCTGATATCGACGTTCTTGAAGATGAAGCGGTCGCCGCGCTGAAAACTCAGGCCTTTCAGCTCGACCGCATTCTGGTTCTCGGCGCTCATCTGGAATCCCTGCGTTAAGCTTCCCTGAAAGACGTCCGGCCTCAGGGCGAGGACACTACAATAGCCGGACCGGCCCAAAAAACGCCGCGCACTATAGCATTGCAAGATTCGCCTTCCCAAGACCGAAAACCGGCTTATTGCGCCCTACCCAGCCGCCAAAAATGCCAGCCGCAGGATTGCCAGGTGAGCAAGCGGCGCATTCCCGCTATAATCGCCGCCTTTTACTTGGTATGCCCTTTCCGACGCCATGAGCCAGCCCAGCGAATTGATCAAGTCAGCCCAGCGCACCCTGCGCCTCGAACTCGACGCGGTGGCCGAACTGCTGCCACGCATCGACGCGAACTTCGTCCGCGCCTGCGAACTCATCCTTGCCAGCAAGGGCCGCGTCGTCGTGGTCGGCATGGGCAAGTCCGGGCATATCGGCAACAAGATCGCCGCCACCCTGGCCAGCACCGGCACCACCGCCTTCTTCGTCCACCCGGCCGAGGCCAGCCACGGCGACATGGGCATGATCACCCGCGACGACGTGGTACTGGCGCTGTCCAACTCCGGTTCGACCGCGGAAATCGTCACCCTTCTGCCGCTGATCAAGCGCCTCGGCATCACCCTGATCAGCATGACCGGCAACCCCGAATCACCGCTGGCCCGCGCCGCCGAGGTCAACCTGGATGCCAGCGTGTCCCAGGAAGCCTGCCCGCTGAATCTGGCACCGACCTCCTCGACCACCGCCTCCCTGGTCCTTGGCGACGCACTGGCCATCGCCCTGCTCGAAGCCCGCGGCTTTACCGCCGAGGATTTCGCCTTCTCCCACCCTGGCGGCGCCCTCGGCCGACGCCTGCTGCTCAAGGTCGAGCACGTCATGCACACCGGAGCGCGCCTACCCAAGGTCGTCCGCGACACCTCGCTGCGCGAGGCCCTGCTGGAGATGACCCAGAAAGGCCTGGGCATGACCGTGGTGACCGAGACCGACGGCCGTCTTGCCGGCGTGTTTACCGACGGCGACCTGCGCCGCACCCTGGATCGCGGCCTGGACGTGCGTGAGGCGCGCATCGACGAGGTGATGACGATCCACGGCAAGACCGCGCGCGCGGAGATGCTCGCCGCCGAGGCACTGAAGATCATGGAAGACCACAAGATCAGCGGCCTGGTGGTGGTCGATGACGACGATCGGCCGATCGGCGCCCTGAACATGCATGACCTGCTACGCGCCGGAGTGATGTGATGACCCTCGATCTGCAGCAACGCTCCCAGGCGATCAAACTGGCGATCTTCGATGTCGACGGCGTACTGACCGACGGCAAGTTGTATTTCCTGGTCGACGGCAGCGAATTCAAGACCTTCAACACCCTCGACGGCCACGGCATCAAGATGCTCATCGCCTCCGGGGTAAGCACCGCCATCATCAGCGGGCGCACCACCCCGGTGGTCGAGCGCCGCGCCCGCAACCTCGGCATCCAGCACCTCTACCAGGGCCGCGAGGACAAGCTCGTGGTCCTCGACGAGCTGCTCGGCGAGCTCGGCCTGAGCTATGAGCAAGTCGCCTACCTCGGCGACGACCTGCCCGACCTGCCGGTGATTCGCCGCGTCGGCCTGGGCATGGCGGTGGCCAGCGCCGACAGCTTCGTTCGCCAGCACGCCCACGGCGTGACCCAGGCGCGTGGCGGCGAAGGCGCGGCCCGGGAGTTCTGCGAGCTGATCATGCGCGCCCAGGGCACCCTGGAATCCGCCCAAGCCGCCTACCTGTAGAGCCCCCTATGCTGCGCAGACTGCTCAACCCCGCCCTGTTCACCCTGGCCGCCCTGCTCCTGGCCGCGATCGGCTACTGGAACATCAGCCCCGAGAGCTTTTCCGAGCGCCCCACGCAGACCGACGCGCAGAACGCGATCGACTTCTACGTGGTGGATGCCAGAACGGTGCAGTACCAGGCCGACGGCAAGCTGCACTATGAACTCAAGACCGCCAAGGTCGAACATATCAAAGCCAGCGACATGACCCTGCTGACCCTGCCAGATCTGCGCCTGTATCGCGGCAGCGAACACCCCTGGCACGTCACCAGCGCCCGCGGCGAAGTCGCGCCGGCCGGCCAGGAGGTCGAACTGATCGATCAGGTTCGCGTAGAGCGCACCGACGCCAAGGGCCGCCCGACCATCCTGACCACCAGCCGCCTGACCGTATTCCCGGACAAGGAATATGCGCAGACCCAGCAAGCCGTTAGAATCGACGCGGCCAACGGAGTGACCACGGCACAAGGAATGAAAGCGTACTTGAATGACGGCAGGATGCTCCTGCTGTCCAACGTAAGAGGCCAGCATGAGGTTCGTTAAAACCTTCCCCCTTCTGCTCAGCTTGAGCGCCGCGCTAGGAAGCGCCTGCGCTTGGGCCCTGCCGTCCGACCGCGAGCAACCGATTCGCGTACAGGCCGACAGCGCGGAACTCGACGATCGCCAGGGCGTGGCGGTCTATCGCGGCGATGTGATCATCACCCAGGGCAGCCTGAAGATCACCGGCGACACCGTGACCATCACCCAGAATGCCCAGGGCGATATCGAGGTCTTCACCTCGATCGGCAAGCCGGCCTATTACGAACAGAAGCCAGCCGCGGACAAGCAGGTGGTCAAGGCCTACGGCCTGACCATCCAGTACTTCGCCGCCAACGAGCGCATCGTACTGATCGACCAGGCCAAGGTCATCCAGGAAGGCAACACCTTCGAAGGCGAGAAGATCGTCTATGACACCCAGCGCCAGATCGTCAATGCCGGCCGCGCCACGGGCAGCAACGTGACCACCCCGCGTCCGCGCATCGACATGGTGATCCAGCCGAAGAACAAACCAGCCGAACAGCAGGCACAGTAACGCATGGCCACTTTGAAAGCGCAGCACCTGGCCAAGAGCTACAAGGGCCGCCAGGTCGTCCGCGATGTCAGCCTGAGCATCGACAGCGGCCAGATCGTCGGCCTGCTCGGCCCCAACGGTGCGGGCAAGACCACCTGCTTCTACATGATCGTGGGCCTGGTCCAGGCCGACCAGGGTCGCGTGCTGATCGACGAGCATGACGTCAGCCACCAGCCCATGCACGGCCGCGCCCGCGCCGGGATCGGCTACCTGCCGCAGGAGGCCTCGATCTTCCGCAAGCTCAGCGTGGCCGACAACATCATGGCCATCCTCGAGACGCGCAAGGACCTGGGCCGCGCCGAGCGCCGCAAGGAACTCGAAAGCCTGCTGCAGGAATTCCACATCAGCCATATCCGCGACAACCTCGGCATGAGCCTGTCCGGGGGCGAACGGCGCCGCGTGGAAATCGCCCGCGCCCTGGCGACCGCACCGAAATTCATTCTGCTCGACGAACCCTTCGCCGGCGTCGACCCGATCTCGGTCGGCGACATCAAGCAGATCATCCACCACCTCAAAGCCAAGGGCATTGGCGTGCTGATCACCGATCACAACGTCCGCGAGACCCTGGACATCTGTGAAACGGCCTATATCGTCAATGATGGGCAACTGATCGCCGAAGGCGATGCCGCTGCCATCCTGGCCAACCAGCTGGTCAAAGAAGTGTATCTGGGGCACGAATTCCGCCTGTAAATGGCGATTTTGTCGGCCGAGCAGCAGCTGCTGCTAGGCAAACCCCTCCAGCTCAGGCATATAATTTGCTTCCTAGTGGCGCCTCGGCGCCCTGTAGTGGATTGCGCTCAGGCGCCGGTATTGAAGGTCTGCAATGAAACCATCGCTAGTCCTGAAGATGGGCCAGCAGCTGACGATGACTCCGCAGCTGCAACAGGCCATTCGTCTGCTCCAACTGTCCACCCTGGATCTGCAACAGGAAATCCAGGAGGCGTTGGAGTCCAACCCGATGCTCGAACGCCAGGAAGACGGCGAGGACTTCGACAGCTCGGACCCGCTGGCCGACGGCGCCGACAGCCCGACAACCACGCCTCAGCAAGAGGAGCCTTACCAGGACACCAGCTACCAGGAAACCACCCAGACCGTGGACAACCTGGAAGATGGCGAGTGGAACGAGCGCATTCCCAACGAGCTGCCGGTCGATACCGCCTGGGAAGACGTCTACCAGACCAGCGCCAGCAGCCTGCCGAGCAACGACGATGACGAGTGGGACTTCACCACCCGTACATCCAATGGCGAGAGCCTGCAGAGCCACCTGCTCTGGCAGCTCAACCTGGTCCCGATGTCCGACAAGGACCGACTGATCGGCGTCACCCTGATCGACTGCATCAACCAGCAGGGCTACCTGGAAGAGACGCTTGAGGAGGTGGTCGAGGCCTTCGACCCGGAACTGGACATCGAGCTGGACGAAGTGGAAGCCGTGCTGCACCGCATCCAGCAGTTCGAGCCAGCCGGTATTGCCGCCCGCGACCTGCGCGAATGCCTGCTCCTGCAACTGCGCCAGCTGCCGGCCAGCACCGCCTGGCTGAGCGAGGCCCAGCGCCTGGCCGGCGACTACCTCGACCTGCTCGGCAACCGCGACTACAACCAGCTGATGCGGCGCCTGAAGATCAAGGAAGACGAGCTGCGCCAGGTCATCGAGCTGATCCAGAGCCTCAACCCGCGTCCCGGCTCGCAGATCGAGTCGGGCGAGCCCGAATACGTGGTGCCCGACGTCATCGTGCGCAAGCACAACGACCGCTGGCTGGTCGAACTCAATCAGGACGCCATGCCGCGCCTGCGGGTCAACCCGCAATACGCCGGTTTCGTCCGCCGCGCCGACGCCAGCGCCGACAACACCTTCATGCGCAACCAGTTGCAGGAGGCGCGCTGGTTCATCAAGAGTCTGCAGAGCCGCAACGAAACCCTGATGAAGGTAGCCACCCAGATCGTCGAGCACCAGCGCGGCTTCCTCGACTACGGCGACGAGGCAATGAAGCCCCTGGTTCTGCATGACATCGCCGAAGCGGTCGGCATGCACGAGTCGACCATCTCGCGCGTCACCACGCAGAAGTTCATGCACACCCCGCGTGGCATTTACGAGTTGAAATACTTCTTCTCCAGCCACGTCAGTACCTCCGAGGGCGGCGAGTGCTCGTCGACGGCGATCCGCGCGATCATCAAGAAACTGGTCGCCGCGGAAAATGCAAAAAAGCCGTTGAGCGATAGCAAGATCGCTGGTTTACTGGAGGCACAAGGCATTCAAGTGGCCCGCCGCACAGTCGCAAAGTACCGCGAATCCCTAGGCATAGCGCCTTCCAGCGAGCGCAAGCGATTGATCTGAGGCGACACCGAACGGAAGATCGCTCGATACAGCACACAACCAACCCAGCCTCGCCCGTCCCGACCCTAGCGGCACCGTCGGATGTACAGAAGCGACAATGCCGGGTTCGCTGCCTCAGCCTCTTCCCAGCCGACGCGTTCCGGTGGCAGGTCTCAAGGCCTGTCTCTTTTACACGGCAACAAGGAGAATGCGGTATGCAAGTCAACATCAGTGGACATCAGCTGGATGTGACCGACGCCCTGCGTGACTACATCGACGAGAAACTCGGTCGATTGGAACGCCACTTCGACAAGATCACCAACGTACAAGTCATCATGGAGGTCGAGAAGCTCAAGCAGAAGATCGAAGCGACCCTGCACATCGCCGGCGGCGAAGTCGTCGCCAACGCCGAGCATGACGACATGTATGCCGCCATCGACCTACTGACCGACAAACTCGACCGTCAACTCATCAAGCACAAGGAAAAGCAGCTCGAGCGCCAGCAGGGCGCAATGGCCCGCTGAGATCGCCCCCCCTCCTATGATCCGACTTGAAAACATCCTGACCCCCGGCCGTTCCCTGGTGAACGTGCCGGGAGGCAGTAAGAAGCGTGTGCTCGAACAGATCGCCAACCTGGTGGCACGCGATCTGCCCGAGCTGGATAGCCAGGACATTTTCGAAAGCCTGATCGCCCGAGAGAAACTCGGTTCGACCGGTTTCGGCAATGGCATCGCCATTCCCCATTGCCGCTTGCCCGGTTGCAACGCACCGATCAGCGCCCTGCTGCGTCTGGACGCGGCAGTGGATTTCGACGCCATCGACGGCGCCCCGGTAGACCTGCTGTTCGTCCTGCTGGTGCCGGAGGCGGCCACCGACGAACACCTCGAACTGCTGCGCCAGATCGCCAGCATGCTCGACCGCAGCGAAGTGCGTGAACGCCTGCGCCAAGCCCAGAGCAGCGATGCCCTGTACCAGGTGGTAGTGGACGTACAGAGCGGTCACTGAGCATGCGCCTGATCATCGTCAGCGGTCGCTCGGGCTCCGGCAAAAGCACCGCCCTCGATGTTCTTGAGGATAACGGTTTCTACTGCATCGATAACCTGCCCGCCGGCCTGCTCCCGGAGCTCGCCGAGCGCGCCCTGCTGCACACCGAATTGCTGCATCCGCAGGTGGCCGTATCCATCGATGCGCGCAACCTGCCCAGCCAGCTCAAGCGTTTCCCCGAGTTGCTCGACGAAGTGCGGGCGCGGCATATCCAGTGCGACGTGATCTACCTGGATGCCGACGAGGAAACCCTGCTCAAGCGCTTTTCCGAAACCCGCCGACGCCACCCCCTGACCAACGAGCAGCGCTCGCTGGCCGAGGCCATCGCCGAGGAAAGCCAGCTGCTGGCGCCGATTACCGACCTGGCCGACCTGAAGATAGACACCACCCACCTCAATCTCTATCAGCTGCGCGATAGCCTCAAGCTGCGCCTGCTCAACCAGCCGGAGCCGGGCACGGCCTTTTTGGTCGAGTCGTTCGGCTTCAAGCGCGGCATGCCGGTGGACGCCGACCTGGTGTTCGACGTGCGCTGCCTACCCAACCCCTACTGGAAGCCGGACCTGCGCGACTACTCGGGACTGGACCAGCCGGTGATCGACTACCTCGCGGCCCAGGCCGACGTCGAAGAGATGTTCCAGGACATCCTCGCCTACCTGAAGAAATGGCTGCCGCGCTTCGCCGCCAGCAACCGCGCCTATGTCACAGTGGCGGTCGGTTGCACTGGCGGTCACCATCGCTCGGTATACTTGACCAATCGCCTCGGCGAGACCCTGAAACCGCTGCTGAAGAATGTCCAGGTTCGCCACCGCGATCTTGCCTAAGGAATTGCCGCGATGCCCACCTGCCAAGTCACCATCATCAACAAGCTGGGCCTGCATGCACGCGCCGCAGCCAAGTTTGTCGGGGTCGCCGGGCGCTTCCCCTGCCAGGTCAAGATCGGCCGCGCCCCCGAAAGCCTGGTGGACGGCAAGAGCATCATGGCGGTCATGATGCTGGCCGCCGGCAAGGGCACCCCCATCCACCTGCACACCGAAGGTGAGCAGGATCACGATGCGCTCGATGCGCTGGTCGAGCTGATCAACAACAGGTTCGACGAAGGCGAATAAGCACCGCCAGAAAAAGGGGCTGTCCGATCACGGACAGCCCCTTGGTATTGCGGCGGCGGATCAGCTACCGGCTACCGTCATCCGCTCGATCAGTACCGAGCCGGTGCGAATGTTGCTGCGCAGCTCCAGATCACGCCCTACCGCGACTATCTGCTTGAACATGTCGCGCAGGTTGCCGGCGATGGTCACCTCCTGCACCGGGAACTGGATCTCGCCGTTTTCCACCCAGTAGCCGCCGGCACCGCGTGAATAGTCGCCGGTGACCATGTTCAGCCCCTGCCCCATCAACTCGGTGACCAGCAGGCCACGGCCCATGCGCTTGATCAACGCCTGTTGATCCTCTTCGCCATGGCTGACGAACAGGTTGTGCACGCCACCGGCGTTGGCCGTGCTGGGCATGCCCAGCTTGCGCCCGGAGTAGGTGCCAAGCACGTAGGACACCAGCTCGCCGCCCTCGACGAAGGGCTTGGCGTAGGTGGCCAGGCCATCGCCGTCGAACGCCGCGCTGCCCAGGGCCCGCGGGATATGCGGGCGCTCGTCGAGGGTCAGCCACTCGGGAAACAGGCTCTGGCCCAGGGAGCCCTCGAGGAAGGACGACTTGCGGTACAGATTGCCGCCCGAGATCGCCGCGAGAAAGTGGCCGAACAGGCCGCTCGCCACCTCGGCGGCGAAGAGCACCGGCACCTCGCAGGTGGGGACCGGCCGGGCGCCCAGGCGACTGACCGAGCGCTGCGCGGCGCGCTGGCCGATGCTCGCGGCGTCCGCCAGCAGTTCACCCTGGCGATTGACGTCGTACCAGTAGTCACGCTGCATCTGGCCGTCGGCCTCGGCGATCATCACGCAGCTCAGGCTGTGGCGGGTGCTGGCATAACCGCCGACGAAGCCGTGGCTGTTGCCATACACACGACAGCCCTGGTGGGTATTGAGGGTGGTGCCATCGGCATTGCTGATCCGCGGGTCCTCGGCGAAGGCCGCGGCCTCGCAGCGCAGGGCCTGCTCGATGGCCTGCTCCGGACTGATCGCCCAGGCATGATAGAGGTCCAGGTCCGGCAGCTCGCGGGCCATCAGGGCGGCATCCGCCAGGCCCGCACAGGGGTCCTCGGAGGCGTGTCGGGCAATCGCCAGCGCCGCCGCCACGGTTTCCCGGATGGCCGCATCGCCGCTGGCCGAGGTGCTCGCCGAGCCCTTGCGCTGGCCCAGGTACAGGGTGATGCCGAAGCCCTGGTCGCGATTGAACTCGACCGTTTCCACCTCGCGCTGGCGCACCGTGGTGGACAACCCCTGCTCGACCGAAACGGCGACCTCGCAGGCCGTCGCCCCTTGCCTCCTCGCCTCGGCGACAATCTGTTCGACCTGGGCCTGCAACTGCGGCAAGGCCTCGGGGCCGACGCTATCTACTGCTCTCATAAACACTCCTGAACGATGAGCGACAAGCCCTGGCGCATTGGGCCGAACGCTTGCAGCTGGACACTTGCTGCTATCATGGCGACGTTTTCCATTGGACCGCCCCCATGTCTGAATACCTCGACGACTTCTCCGGTGAGAAGAGCAAAACCCAGGTCAAGCGCGAACTGCATGCGCTGCAGGACCTGGGGCAACGCCTGACCACCCTGAAACCCGACCTGCTGAACAAGCTACCGCTGACCGATGCCTTGCGCCGGGCCCTGGCGGAGGCGCCGAAACACACGGCCAATGCCGCCAAGAAGCGCCATGTGCAGTTCATCGGCAAGCTCATGCGCGACCAGGACATCGAAGCCATAGTGGCGCTGCTCGACCAGCTCGACGCCTCCAGCCGCCAGTACAACGAGCGCTTCCACAATCTGGAGCGCTGGCGCGACCGCCTGCTCGGCGGCAATGACGAGGTGCTCGAAGCCTTCGTCGGCGAGTACCCCGACGCCGACCGCCAGCACCTGCGCCAGTTGATCCGCCAGGCCCAGCACGAGGCGGCGCAGAACAAGCCGCCAGCCGCCTCGCGAAAGATCTTCAAGTACATCCGCGAACTGGACGAAAGCCAACGCGGCCTGCGCTGATCAGCGCAGCCGCGGGCGGGTGGGTCCCGCGACCACGCCTCTTTATGCCCCAGTCCCCCCCACGGTGATCGCGTCGATCTTCAGGGTCGGCTGACCGACGCCGACCGGCACCGACTGGCCGTCCTTGCCGCAGGTGCCGACGCCGCTGTCCAGGGCCAGGTCGTTGCCGACCATCGACACCCGGCTCATGGCCTCCGGGCCGTTGCCGATCAGGGTCGCGCCCTTGACCGGGGCGGTGATCCTGCCGTTCTCGATCAGGTAGGCCTCGCTGGTGGAAAAGACGAACTTGCCGCTGGTGATGTCGACCTGACCGCCACCGAGGTTGGCGCAGTAGATACCGCGCTTTACCGAGCGGATGATCTCCTCCGGATCGCTCTCGCCGGCCAGCATGTAGGTGTTGGTCATGCGCGGCATCGGCAGGTGCGCGTAGGATTCGCGGCGACCGTTGCCGGTGCCGGCGACGCCCATCAGGCGCGCATTCAGCTTGTCCTGCATGTAACCCCTGAGTACGCCATTCTCGATCAGGGTGGTGCACTGGGTCGGCGTGCCTTCATCGTCGACGCTGAGTGAGCCGCGTCGTTCGGCCAGGGTGCCGTCATCGACAATGGTGCAGAGGCTGGAGGCGACCTTCTCGCCGACCCGGCCACTGTAGGCCGAGCTGCCCTTGCGGTTGAAATCGCCCTCCAGGCCATGGCCGACCGCCTCGTGCAACAGCACGCCGGACCAGCCGGCGCCCATCACCACCGGCATGGTGCCGGCCGGCGCCGCAATCGCCTCGAGGTTGACCAGCGCCTGGCGCAGCGCCTCGCGGGCATAGCCCAGGGCGCGGCTTTCGCCGTGGCTGTCCTTCTGCAGAAAATAGCGGTAATCGGTACGCCCGCCGCCGCCGTGGCCACCGCGCTCGCGACGGCCGTCCTGCTCGACGATGACGCTGACGTTGAAACGCACCAGTGGACGCACGTCGCTGCTGAGTCCGCCATCGATGCTGGCTACCAGCACCCGGTCCCAGACGCCGGCCAGGCTGACGGTGACCTGCTTGATCCGCGTATCCAGGGCACGGGTGGCCTGATCGATCTCTTTGAGCAGCTCGACCTTCTGCGCCCGGTCGAGCACGTCCAGCGGATTGTCCGCCGCATACAGGGCCGTCACCGGTGCGCTGCTGAACGCCTGCACGCGACCGTGCTGGCCGGCGCGGGCGATCGAGCGGGCCGCGCCGGCCGCCTGGCTCAGGGCATCGCGGGTGATCGCATTGCTGTAGGCGAAGCCGGTCTTCTCCCCGGACTGGGCGCGCACGCCCACACCCTGATCGAGGTTGAAACTGCCCTCCTTGACGATCCCGTCCTCCAGCACCCAGGTTTCCGAAACCTGGCTCTGGAAATACAGATCGGCGGCATCGATGCCCGGACCGGCCAACTCGCCCAGCACCTCGGGCAGGTGCTCGATGAGCAGGCCGCCCGGGGCCAACAGATGCTCACTGACGGACAACAACATCTCGCTCATAACTACTCCACGCTCGGCAGCCGCGGTTCGGCCGCTGCAAAAAATCGTTTGTGCCGCGCCACCGGCATGCGCTGGCGAATCGCCGCCTGCTCGCTCGCATCGCGCTCGGCCAGCAATAGCGCCGGTCCCTGGGGGCGCTCGGCCAACAGCCGGCCCCAGGGGTCGACGATGGCGGAATGGCCGAAGGTCTGGCGCCCGCCGGGATGCTCGCCACCCTGCCCGGCCGCCAGCAGGTAGCACTGGGTCTCGATGGCGCGGGCACGCACCAGCACTTGCCAGTGCGCGGCGCCGGTCACCGCGGTGAAGGCCGCCGGCGAGCTGATCAGTTCGGCACCGGCCTCGCGCAGAGCGCCGTACAGCTCAGGAAAACGCAGGTCGTAACAGACCGTCAAACCCAACCGCCCAACGGGGGTGTCGGCCACCACCACCTGACCGCCGTGGGCGTAGTCGTCCGACTCGCGATAGCGACCGCGGCTGTCGGCGACATCCACATCGAACAGGTGCAGCTTGTCGTAGCGCGCGACCCGCTCGCCATGCTCATCGATCAGCAGCGAGCAGGCACGGGCCTTGGCCTCCGGCTGCGCATCGGGGGGCAGGGGGATGGTCCCGGCCACTATCCATAATCTGAGGTCACGGGCGGCCTGTTTCAACCAGGGCAGGATCGGCCCCTCGCCACGCGCCTCGCTGCGGCCGAGCGCGGCCAGGTCGCGGTGACCCATGGCAGCGAAGTTCTCCGGCAACACCGCCAGCCGTGCACCGCCTGCCGCGGCCTGCTCCAACAGCAGCCGGGCCTGGGCCAGGTTGGCCTGGACGTCGGCCTGGCTGACCAACTGAATCACCGCGAGAGTCATGGACTGCCCACCTCGAACGTTGCAAGAGCCCCCAGCTTACAAGCCTCGGCGGCGGACTGCATCGTCCAGCCGCCCTTATCGCGGCGCTTCAAAGGGCTTGTCGAAGCTGATCTGCGGATTCTGCAGCGGTCCCTCGACGTCGTATTGCACGCTGGCAAAACGCGCCACCCGATCGCCCAGCAGCTTGTCGACGACGAACAGCGCCCCGCCAATCGCCGGCGCCCCGACGATCAGGGCCGCCAGCGGCAGGTTGTTGGTCACCGGCAGGGTCACCAGCAGCTTGGCGTCGATGCGCTCGTCGACCATGTTCAGGGTGCCGTTGAGCTCCAGGTTGCTCGAGGGGCCGACCAGGGTAATAGGTTCGCGGGTGACGAATACCCCGTCGCTGGCAACCAGCAGGCCCTTGACCCGGTCATAGCTCAGGCCCTTGCCCAGCAGGTCGGAGAAGTCCAGGCGCAGGCGCCGACCAATCGAGTTGAAGTTGAGCAGGCCGAACACCCGCAATGCCGAGGCCGAGGCTTGCACCTCGGCAAACTGGCCCTTGCGCAGGGAACTGTCCATGCTCCCGGAAAACCGCTTGAGGCTGACCCAGGCCGGCGAGCCCGGCCAACGCCCGTCGACGTCCACCCGGAAGGTCTCGCTGCTGGCAGTCGGGGCGAAGCCCCAGGCCAGCAGTACATCGGCCAGGTCGCCGCCCTGCAGGCGCCCCTTGTACCAGCTGCCGGCCTGCCCCTGGGTCATCTGCCAGCCCCCGCTGCCGGTGACCTGCAGGCCCTTCAGGTTGAGGTCCAGCGCGCTGAAGGCGAGGCCGTCGTGCTGCGGCCGCGCCTTGAACGACCAGGGGCCAAGCGGCTGGTCGCCCTGGCGCACCTCGGCGATGCGTACATCCAGGGCGGGTATCTGCCTGGGGTCGACGGCCTGCAGCGGATCCGGCTTGTCTTCCACCGGTTCGGCCCTGGGTTCGCTCGCCGGCAGGTGTAGATAGTCCAGGGCAACCGCAATAGGCGCCGATGACGCATCGGGCAACTCGATTCGTCCCTTGAGCATCTGACTGTCGAGGCCAAGACCCCAGCCTTGCGCAACGCGCTCGAGGCGCACCGCCAGGTCATCCAGATCAAAGCCGAATCCATGGAAACGATCGATGTGCAGCTGCGCGTCCTTGAACAGCTGCTGCGCATCGGTGCGTGGCAGCTCTGCGTACGGCTGCAACGCGGCCTGCCAGGCCGACCAGTCCAGTTCCGCGACCCGCCCGCGCAGGCGCAGGCCCTTGGTCGTGGGCAATGCCGCCGGGCCATCGTCCAGGCGCAGCTCGCCGCGGCCCTCGCCAAACTGCCCGACGGACGCGGCAAAAGCCAGACTGGCCAGGTCACCGTAATCCAGCCAGTAACGGCGCTCGACACCACCCAGGCTCATGCGCCAATCGGTGTAGCGCTCTTCGTCGGCGCTCTTGCCGAAGGGCGCCGGCAGCTCGACGGCCAGGCCGAGAAGACTGGAGTCGACGCGCAGCTGGCTGTCGACTCCGTCCAGGCTCAGGCGCAGGCGATACGGCAGGTTGCCGCTGAGCGGCAGCGGCCGAGCCACGCCCAGCCAGGCGGCCAGGTTGGCCAACGGTACCTCGCCACGCGCCTCGATCCGGGTAAGCACCCGGCCGCGCTCACCTTCGGCCAGTGCCTTGCCACGCACGGCATGGCCGAGGGCCCGGGCCCGGATATCCGGGGCGCTCAGACCTTTGCCGGTGTCGTAGCGAAACGCCCCCTGCAACTGAGTCAACTCCAATTGCGGGTTGCTCAGACTCAGGCGCGCGCCCTCGGTGGCGAAATCCACCACCACCTGCGGCGCCAGGCCCTTGTGCAAAGGCAGTTCGAGCTGCAACCGGCCGGCCAGCGGCCCCTCCCCGCGCCAGCCGGCAAAGGTCTCGGCGGTGCCCATGGGCGCCTCCTGGAGAATCGTCAAGGCATCCGCCAGGCTGCTGTCCAGCTCGGCATCGAGCAGCAGACGCGGGACCTGGCCGGTCGGCACATGGGCGATATCGGCGCGGGCGTTGCGTACTCGGGTATCCAGCAGCCGCCCCTCGGCCAGGCGCACCCGCACGCCGCTGTCCTCGATCAGGACCTCACCGCGCGCCTCGCGCAGCGCCGGCCAGCCAGGCTGGAACGCCAGCTCGGCATCGTCGACGGCGAAGAACAGGCTGAGGCTGCGCGCCGCATCCGCCGCGCCCTTGTTCAGCGATCCCTGGTACTGGAAGTAGCCCTCCTCCACCGCGCCACCACGAATGGCACTCTGCAGCCAGCTCGCCAGTTCCTTGCTCAGCCCCGGCGCGCGGGTCGGCAGGTATTTCTCGGTATAGCGCGCATCGCCGTGGCGCAGACCGACACGCAGATCCATGTAGTCTTCCGCCTCGGGGTCGCGGCGCAGCCGGATAAGAAAGTCGCCGGCGATCTCGCCTTCCTCGCCGACCACCTGCAGGTAGGGGCTGCGCAGGGTGAAGGCCTGCTCGTCCCACTGCCAGGTCAGCCGGGCATTAGCCTTGCGATAGAGCCAGGGCTTGGGGAACAGGGTATCCAGGTGCAGGGAAAAATCTTCCGTGGCCAGACGCAGCTCACCCTGCCCCAGGTCGCCGGCAATGCTGCCGCTGATGTTCTCCACCGCCGGCGAAGCCTCGTGCGCGGCAAAGCCGACGCCATCCAGATTGGCGGCGAACTGCAGGCGCCTGTCGCCCTCGGTGTGGGGGCGGTAATCGAGCTGCAGGTTGTGCAAGGCACCATGCACCTGCAACTGGCTGATTACCCGCGTGGCCGCATCCGGGACCGGCGCGAGCGCCGCGACCAGCGTCGACAGCGGCGCCAGATCGAACTGATCGATCCCGAGCAACCAGCGCTCCTCGGCCTCGCTGCTGTCACGTTGCTGGCGCAGCGCCACCCGCACCTCGCCCCAACGCGTCTGCCCCAGGCTCAGCGCCAGGTCATCGAGCAGCAGCTCGAAGCCCTGCTCGCTGCGCTGATAGTAGGCGCTCAACGTCAGGTTCTCCACCTGTACCGCCTCGCGCCCGGCGTAGCCGGCGCTCACCTGCGGGGCATGCAGGCGCGTCACCGCGCGCTGCACGGCGCCATCCGCCCAGGTCAACCAGACCTCGCCGCCGCCCTGCAGCCGCTGCAGGCGCCAGTCGCGCATCAGGCTCGGCGGCAGCCAGCGCGCCCAGTCGCTCTGCGGCAGGCTCAGATACAACTGGGCCTGGGCCTCGCGCCAGCGCACGGGGTCCAGCCGGGCGCGCAGCTGCAACGCCAGCGGCTGACCATCGGGCAGCAGCAGGCGCCCGTCCAGGCGCTGACTGAGCACGCCGTTGCGCAGGTTGAGGTTGACGTAGGTAAGGGTCTGCACCGGCCGGTCGCGGGGCTCCAGGGTCACCTGGCTATTGCGCAGCGACAGATTGCCGATCGCCAGCAGGCGCGCCAACAGATGCCCGACATCGACCGCTGCCGACGTGCTGCGCGGCGTCAGGCCCTCGACCGACCAGCCGCCCTGGGGATCTTGCACCAAACTGAACTGCAGCCCTTCCAGCTCCAGTGAGGCCAGGCGCAGCTGCCGGGCCGACAGGCTGGCGAGCAGGTCCGGCACCACCCGCACCCGATCCAGGCGCAAGGCGCTAGCCCCCTCGCCCAGCTGCACGTCATGGGCGATCAACAGCGGCGCAAACCCCTGCCAGCTGCCCTCCAGGCGGCCCATCCGGAACGGCAGGCCCAGGGCTGCACTGGCCTTGTCCTCGGCGTCCAGGCGGTACTCGGCGACCAGCGGCAACAGGCTGCGACCCAGGCTGACATAGAACGCCGTGAGCACCAGTCCGAGGGCGCCACAGAGCAACGCCCAACGCAACAGCGTGGCGAAACCACGAACGAGTCCGGCCATTCAGCTCATGCCCTGCTGTCGATACCCTGCGCCGTCACAGCAAGACCACATCGTACTGCTCCTGGGAATACATGGTTTCGACCTGGAACTTGATGGTACGACCGATAAAGGCCTCCAGGTCGGCGACATTGCCGGACTCCTCGTCGAGCAGGCGGTCGACCACCTTCTGGTTGGCCAGCACCCGGTAGCCCTCGGCCTGATAGGCCCGGGCCTCGCGCAGGATCTCGCGGAAGATCTCGTAGCAGATGGTTTCCGCGGTCTTCAGCTTGCCGCGCCCCTGGCAGCACACGCAGGGCTCGCAGAGCACCTGTTCGAGGCTCTCGCGGGTGCGCTTGCGGGTCATCTGCACTAGGCCCAACTCGGTGATGCCGATGATGTTGGTCTTGGCGTGGTCGCGCTCGAGCTGCTTCTCCAGGGTGCGCAGCACCTGACGCTGGTGCTCCTCGTCTTCCATGTCGATGAAATCGATGATGATGATCCCGCCCAGGTTGCGCAGGCGCAATTGGCGGGCGATCGCCGTGGCCGCCTCCAGGTTGGTCTTGAAGATGGTTTCCTCGAGGGTGCGGTGGCCGACGAAGGCGCCGGTGTTGACGTCGATGGTGCTCATCGCCTCGGCCGGGTCGATGATCAGGTAGCCGCCGGACTTCAGCGGCACCTTGCGCTCCAAGGCACGCTGGATCTCGTCCTCGACGCCGTACAGGTCGAAGATCGGTCGCTCGCCCGGGTAGTGCTCCAGGCGATCGGCGATCTCCGGCATCAGTTCGTCGACGAACTGGCCGATCTTCTGGAAGGTCTCGCGCGAGTCGATGCGGATCTTCTCGGTGCGCAAGCTGACCAGGTCGCGCAAGGTGCGCAGGGCCAGATTGAGGTCCTCGTAGATCACCAGCGGGGCCTTGGCGCTCTGGATCTGCACGCCGATCTGGTCCCACAGGCGGCGCAGGTAGCGGATATCCACCAGGATCTCGTCGGCGCCCACGCCATCGGCCGCGGTGCGCAGGATGAAGCCGCCGGCCTCCTCGATGCCCTCGGCCGCGACGCAGTCGGCGACCACCTGCTTGAGGCGGTCACGCTCGTCCTCGTTCTCGATCTTCAGCGAGATGCCGACATGGCTGGTGCGCGGCATGTACACCAGGTAGCGCGAGGGGATCGACAACTGAGTGGTCAGCCGCGCGCCCTTGCTGCCGATCGGGTCCTTGGTCACCTGCACCACCAGGCTCTGGCCCTCATGCACCAGGGCACTGATGCTTTCGACCGCGGCGCCCTCGCGGCTGGAGATTTCCGAGGCATGGATGAAGGCCGCGCGCTCCAGGCCGATATCGACAAAGGCCGCCTGCATGCCCGGCAAGACGCGGACCACCTTGCCCTTGTAGATATTGCCGACGATGCCGCGCTTCTGCGTGCGCTCGACATGCACTTCCTGCAGCACGCCGTTTTCCACCACCGCCACGCGCGACTCCATCGGCGTGATATTGATCAGAATCTCTTCACTCATATGTCCATCTCTTCGGCGACGAGGCGGCCAGCAGGGGCATAGGCCGCCTCGGCGAGGCGCCCGTCACCCGTGACCGGCCGCCTGCTAGCTGTGGACTGGCAACGACTGCCAGCACGGAATAGCAAATTCGGCGAGCAACTCGGCGGTCTCGCACAGGGGCAGGCCCACCACCGCCGAATAGCTGCCCTGCAAGTGGCTGACGAACACTGCCGCCAAGCCTTGAATACCATAGCTGCCGGCCTTGTCGCGGGGCTCGCCGGTGGCCCAGTAGGCCTCGAGCTCGGCACGCGCCAAGGCACGGAAACGCACCCGGCTGACCACCAGGCGCGCGGCGACTCGCTCGCTCGAGGCCAGGGCCACCGCCGTCAGCACCTGGTGCTCGCGGTCGGACAGGGCGCCCAGGGTCGCCAGGGCCTCTTCGCGGTCGGCCGGCTTGCCGAGAATCCGTCCGTCGAGTACCACCGCGGTATCGGCGCCGAGCACCACCGCCCCTTCAGTCTGGCCCAGAAGGCCAAGGCCTGCCTGCGCCTTGGCGCGCGCCAGACGCTCTACATAGAGGTCCGGCGCCTCGCCGGGCAATGGGCTTTCATCGAGGGGGACGGGGTGCGGAGTGAAGGGCACGCCGATCTGAGTCAACAATTCGCGTCGACGCGGCGAGCCGGAAGCCAGGTAAAGCGTGGCCATGCAGACCTCTCCCTGTCGGGTAAGCGCAAGGCCGTTCGGACCCTGCTTAATTGACACTCAGACGCTGATGCAGGCCGCGCAGAATCGAGCAGACCCAGGGCCACAGCAGCGCACTGACCAGGGCAGGCAAGACGAACGCCAGGGTCGGCGGGCGGCTGCCGGTCAAGGCATTGAGCCACAGCTGCACCAGCTGGGCCAAGCCGAACACCACCAGCAGCACCATGCTCTGCTGCCACATGGGGAACATGCGCAGGCGCTGGTGCAGGCTCAGCACCAGAAAGGTGACCAGGGTCAGGATCAGGGCATTCTGCCCCAACAGGGTGCCATTCAGCACATCGGCCAGCAGACCGATGCACCAGGCCGTGGTCATGCCCACCCGGTGCGGCAGGGCGAGCACCCAGTAGGTCAGGAACAACGCCAGCCACAACGGGCGGCCGACCTCCATGAACTCGGGCATGCTGGCGACGCTGAGCAGCAGAGCCAGGGCGAAGCTGAGCCAGATCACCCAGGTATTACGGGCACGTACAGCCATCATTGGCGGGACTCCTGCTCGACGGCCGGCTCGCCGACCGATCCGTCCTGCGCCTGCTGCGCCTGGCGATCCGCCGCCTCCTGGGCCTCGGCCGAGTCGCTGGCGCGCTGCTCGGGCGTACGCGTATCGGTGAACACCAGCAGCATGTAGCGGCTACGGTTGAGGTTGGCGGTCGGCATGGCACGGACGATGGCAAAGGGCTGGCCGGAGTCGTGAATCACCTCGGTCACCGTGGCCACCGGGTAGCCCGAGGGGAAGCGCTGACCGAGCCCGGAGCTGACCAGCAGATCGCCTTCCTTGATGTCCGCGGTGTCGGCCACATGGCGCAGTTCCAGGCGATCCTGATTGCCGCTGCCGGTGGCGATGGCACGCAAACCGTTGCGATTGACCTGCACCGGAATGCTGTGGGTGATATCGGTCAGCAGCAGCACCCGCGAGGTATAGGGCATGACCTCGACCACCTGCCCCATCAGCCCACGCGCATCGAGTACCGGCTGACCCAGCAGCACGCCGTCCTTCGCGCCCTTGTCGATCAGGATGCGCTGGGTGAAGGGGTTGGGGTCGATGCCGATCAGCTCGGTGGCCAGCACCTCGTCGTCGACCAGGGCCGAGGAGTTGAGCAGTTCGCGCAGACGCACGTTCTGTTCGGTCAGCGCCGCGAGCTTCTGCAGACGGCGCTGCATCATCAGCCGCTCGGCCTTGAGCTGCTCGTTCTCGGCGGCCAGTTCGGAGCGCGAGCTGAGCTCCTCGGTCGCAGCCTCCCACAGGGTCACCGGCAGGCGGCCGAGCCAGTACACGGGCCCGACCACCACGCCCAGCTGGCTGCGCACCGCTTGCAGCGTATCGAGACGCGCATCCACCACCATCAGGACGGCCGACAGCACGGCGAACACCAGCAGGCGCACACCCAGCGAAGGACCTTTGGCGAATAGCGGTTTGATCGGCAGCTCCTCGTGGCGTCAGGCAACAACAAAAAGCTGCAAGCGAACAGGATCCGACTTGCAGCTTGGGACTTGGAGCAGATGGCTTACTCCGTGGACAGCAGGTCCATGGTGTGGCGATCCATCATGTCCAGGGCTTTGCCGCCACCGCGCGCGACACAGGTCAGCGGGTCCTCGGCGACAATCACCGGCAGACCGGTCTCCTGGGCCAGCAGTTTGTCCAGGTCGCGCAGCAGTGCGCCACCGCCGGTCAGCACCAGGCCGCGCTCGGCGATGTCCGAGGCCAGTTCCGGCGGCGACTGCTCCAGGGCGCTCTTGACCGCCTGGACGATGGTCGCCAGGGATTCCTGCAGCGCCTCGAGCACTTCATTGGAGTTCAGGGTAAAGCTGCGCGGCACCCCTTCGGCCAGGTTACGGCCGCGCACGTCGACTTCGCGCAGCTCGCCGCCGGCGTAGGCGGTGCCGATTTCCTGCTTGATCCGCTCGGCGGTGGACTCGCCGATCAGCGAACCGTAGTTGCGCCGCACGTAGGTGATGATGGCCTCGTCGAAACGGTCGCCACCGACTCGCACGGACTCGGCATAGACCACGCCGTTGAGGGAGATCAGTGCAATTTCCGTGGTGCCGCCGCCGATATCGACGACCATCGAGCCACGCGCCTCTTCCACCGGCAGGCCGGCGCCGATGGCCGCGGCCATCGGCTCTTCGATCAGGAACACTTCGCGAGCGCCGGCGCCCAGGGCCGACTCACGGATGGCGCGGCGCTCGACCTGGGTCGACTTGCAGGGTACGCAGATCAGCACGCGCGGCGAAGGCTGCAGGAAGGCGTTCTCGTGGACCTTGTTGATGAAGTACTGGAGCATCTTCTCGCAGACGCTGAAATCGGCGATCACGCCGTCCTTCATCGGCCGGATGGCGGAAATATTGCCCGGCGTTCTGCCGAGCATGCGCTTGGCGTCGGTCCCCACCGCCACGACGCTTTTCTGGTTGCCATGAGTGCGGATAGCGACCACGGACGGTTCGTTCAGCACGATGCCGCGTTCGCGGACATAAATAAGGGTATTGGCAGTGCCCAGGTCGATCGACAGATCGCTGGAGAACATGCCACGCAGTTTCTTGAACATGGGAGAGGGACCCTAGGCAACGCGTGGGTAAAAAAGTGCGGCAAACTCTAACAACGGGAGGGATTTTGAGCAAGGCGCCAATATGTTAGATTGCCTGTTTTTCCGGGCTTTAGAGCCCATCATCGCGGCCTTTGACCGCCAGCTCACGGCATCCGTTCCCTGCATCGCCTGGCCTGCATGTGGACCCGTGCACATTTCCGCTGGTCGCCCGTTTCATCGGGGGCGGCGCGGCCTTTGCTATGGAGAACCCAATGGCGCTTGAACGCTCCGACGTGGAAAAGATCGCTCACCTGGCCCGCCTGGGCCTGGACGAAGGCGATATTCCGGGCACCACCGAGACCCTCAACAGCATCCTCGGCCTCATCGACCAGATGCAGGCGGTCGACACCAGCGGCATCGAGCCACTGGCCCACCCGCTGGAAGCGACCCAGCGCCTGCGCGCCGATCGGGTCACCGAAGTCAATCAGCGCGAGGCCTACCAGGCCATCGCCCCGGCCGTGGAAAACGGCCTGTACCTGGTTCCGAAAGTCATCGAGTAAGGGAAAAGCCCAGCCATGCATCAATTGACCCTGGCCGAGATCGCCCGCGGACTCGCCGACAAGCAATTTTCCGCCGAAGAACTGACCCGCAGCCTGCTGGCGCGCATTCAGCAACTCGACCCGCAACTCAACAGCTTCATCAGCGTCACCGAGGAGCTGGCCCTGCAGCAGGCCAAGGCCGCCGATGCCCGGCGCGCCGCCGGCGAGAACGGCGCCCTGCTCGGCGCCCCCATCGGCCACAAGGACCTGTTCTGCACCCAGGGCGTGCTGACCAGCTGCGGCTCGAAGATCCTGCACAACTTCAAGGCGCCCTACGACGCCACCGTGGTGGAGAAGCTGGCTGCCGCTGGCGCCGTGACCCTGGGCAAGCTGAACATGGACGAATTCGCCATGGGCTCGGCCAACGAGTCCAGCCATTACGGCGCGGTGAAGAACCCGTGGAACCTCGAGCGCGTGCCTGGCGGCTCCTCCGGCGGCTCGGCCGCCGCGGTGGCCGCGCGCCTGCTGCCGGCCGCCACCGGCACCGATACTGGCGGCTCGATTCGCCAGCCGGCGGCACTGACCAACCTCACCGGGATCAAGCCGACCTACGGTCGCGTCTCCCGCTGGGGCATGGTGGCCTACGCCTCCAGCCTGGATCAGGGCGGCCCACTGGCGCGAACCGCCGAGGACTGCGCGCTGATGCTGGCGGGCATGGCCGGCTTCGACCCCAAGGACAGCACCAGCGTCGATCAGCCGGTCGACGATTACCTGGCGGCGCTCAACCAGCCCTTGACCGGCCTGCGCATCGGCCTGCCCAGGGAGTACTTCGGCGCCGGCCTCGACAGCCGCATCGCCGATGCCGTGCTGGCGACCGTCGAGGAGCTGAAGAAGCTCGGCGCCACGGTCAAGGACATCTCCCTGCCGAACATGCAGCACGCCATCCCGGCCTACTACGTGATCGCGCCGGCCGAGGCCAGCTCCAATCTCTCGCGTTTCGACGGCGTGCGTTTCGGCTACCGCTGCGAGAACCCCACGAGCCTCGAGGACCTGTACAAGCGCTCCCGTGGCGAGGGCTTCGGCGCGGAAGTGAGGCGCCGCATCATGGTTGGCACCTACGCGCTGTCGGCCGGCTACTACGACGCCTACTACCTGAAGGCGCAGAAGATTCGCCGGCTGATCAAGAACGACTTCGTCGCAGCCTTCGAGGAGGTCGATGTGATCCTCGGCCCAACCACGCCGAACCCGGCCTGGAAGCTGGGCGAGAAGAACAACGACCCGGTCGCCGCCTATCTGGAAGACATCTACACCATCACCGCCAACCTGGCCGGCGTTCCCGGCCTGTCGATGCCGGCCGGCTTCGTCGACGGCCTGCCGGTCGGCGTGCAGCTGCTCGCCCCGTACTTCCAGGAAGGTCGCCTGCTCAACGTGGCGCACCACTATCAACAAGTCACTGATTGGCACACCCGCGCGCCAGCCGGATTTTGAGGACGACTGACATGCAATGGGAAACCGTGATCGGGCTGGAAATCCACGCACAGCTCAGCACCCAATCGAAGATCTTCTCCGCCAGCGCCACCACCTTCGGCGCCGAGCCCAACACCCAGGCCAGCCTGGTCGACCTCGGCATGCCCGGCACCCTGCCGGTGCTCAACGCAGAAGCCGTGCGCATGGCCTGCAAGTTCGGCCTGGCGATCGACGCACATATCGCGCCGAAGAACATCTTCGCCCGCAAGAACTACTTCTACCCGGACCTGCCTAAGGGCTACCAGACCAGCCAGATGGATGACCCCATCGTCGGCAAGGGCCATCTGGACATCACCCTCGAGGACGGCACCACCAAGCGCATCGGCATCACCCGTGCGCACCTGGAAGAGGACGCCGGCAAGAGCCTGCACGAAGACTTCCACGGCATGAGCGGCATCGACCTCAACCGCGCCGGCACCCCGCTGCTGGAGATCGTCTCCGAGCCGGATATCCGCTCGGCCAAGGAGGCGGTGGCCTATGTCAAGGCCATCCACGCCCTGGTCCGTTATCTCGGCATCTGCGACGGCAACATGGCCGAAGGCTCGCTGCGCTGCGATTGCAACGTCTCGGTGCGGCCCAAGGGCCAGGCCGAGTTCGGCACCCGCGCCGAGATCAAGAACGTCAACTCGTTCCGCTTCATCGAGAAGGCGATCAACCACGAGGTGCAACGCCAGATCGAACTGATCGAGGACGGCGGCACTGTGGTCCAGGAGACCCGCCTGTACGACCCGAACAAGGACCAGACCCGCTCCATGCGCAGCAAGGAGGAAGCCAACGACTACCGCTACTTCCCCTGCCCCGACCTGCTGCCGGTGGTGATCGAGCAGAGCTTTCTCGACGAGATTCGTGCCGGTCTGCCGGAGTTGCCGGTGCAGAAGCGCGAGCGCTTCGAGCGCGAGTTCGGCCTGTCCGCCTACGACGCCAGCGTGCTGGCCGCCAGCCGCGAGCTGGCCGACTACTTCGAGGCGGTGAACGCCGTGTGCGGCGACGCCAAGCTGGCCGCCAACTGGGTGATGGGCGAGCTGTCCAGCCTGCTCAACAAGGACAACCTGGACATCGAGCAGTCGCCGGTATCGGCCGAGCAGCTGGGCGGCTTGATCCTGCGCATCAAGGACAACACCATCAGCGGCAAGATCGCCAAGATGGTATTCGAGGCCCTGGCGGCCGGCGAAGGCGCCAGCGCCGACCAGATCATCGAGAACAAGGGTCTCAAGCAGGTCACCGATAGCGGCGCCATCGAAGCCATGCTCGACGAGGTGCTGGCGGCCAACGCCGAGCAGGTCGAACAGTACCGCGCCAGCGACGAAGCCAAGCGCGGCAAGATGTTCGGCTTCTTCGTCGGCCAGGCGATGAAGGCCTCCAAGGGCAAGGCCAACCCCGGCCAGGTGAACCAACTGCTGAAGAAGAAGCTCGAAGGTTGAGCCATGACGACGCCGGGCTTGCCCGGCGTCTTGTTATTCACAGGCTGGATGCAACAGCGCCATCCAGCCTACCGGAGCCGCCATGCGTCCATTACCGCTGCCACTGATCGGACTGGCCCTGCTGCTGACCGGCTGCTCCAGCCAGGGCATCGACCCGCACGGCTACCACGCCGATGGCATGGCGTCCTGGTATGGCGCCCGCCACCACGGCAAGCCGACCGCCAGTGGCGAACGCTTCGACCAGAACGCCCTGACCGCCGCCCACCGCAGCTTGCCCTTCGGCAGCCGGGTACGGGTGACCAACCTGGCCAACGACAAGCAGGTGGTGGTGCGCATCAACGACCGTGGCCCCTTCAGCAAGGGCCGGATCATCGACCTGTCGCGCCGCGCCGCCGAGCAGCTGGACATGCTGCGCAGCGGCGTGGCGCCGGTGCGCCTGCAGCAGCTGACCGATTGAGGCCGACGCCTTACATGCGGTAACCAATCGCCTGCCTCTACCCCTGGCGCCTCGACTGCGCATGGCTACACTAGCCGCATTTTTTCGGAGCCCTCTGACAATGACCCTGACGACCTTCATCTACCTGATCGCCGGCCTGATCCTGCTGGTAGCCGGCGCCGAGGTGCTGGTGCGCGGCGCCGCCAAGCTGGCGGCGCAGTTCGGCATCCCGCCGCTGGTGATCGGCCTGACCGTGGTGGCCTTCGGCACCAGCGCGCCGGAAACCGCGGTCAGCGTGCAGTCGGCCTGGAACGGCAGTGGCGATCTGGCCATCGGCAACGTGCTGGGCAGCAATATCGCCAACGTCCTGCTGATCCTCGGCATGACCGCCCTGGTCGCCCCGCTGATCGTCTCCCGCCAGCTGATCCGCCTGGACGTACCGCTGATGATCGGCGCCAGCCTGCTGACCTTCGGCCTGGCCTGGGACGGCGAGCTGAGCCGCCTGGATGGCGCCCTGCTGTTCTCCGGGGTGCTGGCCTACACCACCTTCCTGATCATCAGCAGCCGACGCGACCCGGGCGCGGCCGATGACGAATTCGCCAAGGAATTCGGCCTGCAGGAGGCGCCGAAGCCTTATGCCTGGCTGGTCAACCTGGGCCTGCTGGTGGCCGGCCTGGTGCTGCTGGTCGGCGGCTCCAACCTGCTGGTCGAGGGCGCAGTCAGCCTGGCCCGCGCCCTGGGCCTGTCGGAGCTGATCATCGGCCTGACCGTCGTCGCCATCGGCACCTCCCTGCCGGAACTGGCGACCTCGCTGATCGCCGCCTTCAAGGGCGAGCGCGACATTGCCGTGGGCAATATCGTCGGCAGCAACCTGTTCAACCTGCTCTGCGTACTGGGCCTGGCCTCGCTGGTCTCGCCGGCGGCGATCTCGGTGTCGCCCAACGCCCTGGCCTTCGATTTTCCGGTGATGATCGCGGTAGCCGTCGCCTGCCTGCCGATCTTCTTCTCCGGCTACCGGATCAACCGCTGGGAAGGCCTGCTGTTTCTGGCCTACTACGGCGCCTATACCCTCTACCTGCTGCTGTTCGCCACCGGCCGGCCGTTCGCCCAGACCTTCGGCGACGCCATGCTCGGCTATGTGCTGCCGCTGACCGCCGTGACCCTGGTGGTGATCGCCGGCCGCGCCTGGCACAAGCAGCGCCTGGCCTGACCTGAACCGGAGGCAACGATGAACGACAACTACGACAAGGGCCTGCAGGCGCGCCGCGAGGTCATGGGCGACGCCTTCGTCGACCGCGCCCTGGGTAACGCCACGGCGTTCACCCAGCCGTTGCAGGACTTCGTCAACGAACATGCCTGGGGCGGCGTCTGGACCCGCGACGGCCTGGACCGCAAGACCCGCAGCCTGATCACCCTGGCCGCGCTGACCGCGCTGAAGTGCCCACAGGAACTCAAGGGCCACGTGCGCGGCGCCCTGAACAACGGCTGCACGGTGGAGGAAATCCGCGAGGCGCTGCTGCACTGCGCGGTCTACGCCGGGGTGCCGGCCGCGATCGACGCCTTCCGCGCCGCCCAGGAAGTGATCGAGGCGCACCAGCGGCCCTGACCTGCCAGGTGCACTGCCCGGCGGGTCCGGCCTAGATCCAGCCCGCCCACTGCAGCAGCAGCAAGCCGAGGTTGATGCTCAGCACCGCCGCCAGGGTGGTAATCACGATGATCACCGCCGCCAGCTGGTGGTTACCGTTCACCGCCCGCGCCATGACGAAACTGGCGGCGGCGGTTGGGCTGGCGAAATACAGGAAGAGAATGCCCAGGTCGGCGCCACGAAAGCCCCACAGCCAGGCGCCCAAGGTCGCCAGCAGCGGCAGCCAGACCAGCTTCATCAGGCTCGAACTGAGGGCGACGCCACTGCTCTCGCGCAGCGAGGCCAGCGTCAGGGTGCCGCCGATGCAGATCAACGCCAGCGGCAGCGACATCTGCGCGAAGTAGCCGGCCGACACCAGCAGCCAGTCCGGCAGTGGCACCCGCCAATAGGCGATGGGGATGGCCGCCAGCACGCCGATGATCAAGGGATTGCGCAGGATACTCAGGGCGATCGCCTTGGGCCCGGCGCGGCCATCCGGGCTGTAGAGGGCCAGGATCACGGCCGACAGGCTGTTGTAGCAGAGGATCACCAGGCCGCCGAGTACCGCCCCCAGCGACAGGCCATAGTCGCCGTAGAGGCTGGTGGCCAGGGCCAGGCCAACAATGCCGTTGTTGCCGCGAAAGGCCCCCTGGGTGTAGACACCACGATCGGCCCGGGGGCAGCGCAGCATCGCCCAGCCCCAGGCGATCAGGAAACACACCAGGGTCGCCAGGGCGAAGTAGCCGAGCAGTGCCGGCTGCAGCGCGGTACTGAGGTCCGCCTTGACGATGCCGAGAAACAGCAGGGTCGGCAGGGTGCCGCGGAACACCAGCGCCGAGGCGCTGTTGATGAAGGCCGTATCGATCCAGGCCAGGCGCCTGAGCACCACGCCAAGAAACAGCATGGCGAACACCGGGGTGGTGACGGCGAGGGTTTGCTGGAAGACGGCGAGCACGGCGGCCCCTGACGAGTTGTTAGGGAGCTAATGATGCACCAGAACAAGTGTGCCAGCCTAGTTGCTCTGCACCTCTCTGCCGCCGGTGACAGGCGCCAGCGCCCGGGCCGGCAGCCTCGCGCAGAACGGACTCAGCGCCTGACCGGACGCTTCTGCAGCTTGCGCTGCAGGGTCCGCCGGTGCATGCCCAGGGCGCGGGCGGTGGCGGAGATATTGCCCTCGTGCTCGGCCAGCACCCGCTGGATGTGCTCCCACTGCAGGCGGTCGACCGACATCGGGTTGTCCGGCACCAGGCTGTCGAGGTCGGCATGCTGGGTCAGCAGCGCCGCCAGCACGTCGTCGGCGTCGGCCGGTTTGCACAGGTAGTTGCAGGCCCCGCGCTTGATCGCCTCCACCGCGGTGGCGATGCTCGAATAGCCGGTGAGGATCACCACGCGCATCTCCGCATCCAGCTCCAGCAACTTGGGCAGCAGCACCAGGCCGGAGTCACCCTCCATCTTCAGGTCCAGTACCGCGTAATCGGGCAGGTCCTGCTCGGCCAGCGCCAGGCCTTCCTCGGCCGAACCGGCGGTGGAAACGCGCAGGCCGCGGCGGCTCATGGCCCGCGCCATGACCCGGGTGAAGGTCGGGTCGTCGTCGACCAGCAGCAGGTGCGGTTGTTCTTCGCCTTCGAACAGCGGCTCGTCACTCATGTTTCACTCCTTGCAGGCCGGACTCAAGACCGGCCGTAGGCTCGCGGCAACTTCAACTCGGTGAGCGTGCCGCCCTCTTCGTGGTTATACAACTTTACCGTGCCGCCGGCACGGGTGACGCTGGCCTGACTGAGAAACAGGCCCAGACCGAAGCCCTTGCCCTTGGTGGTGAAGAACGGCCGGCCGAGTTGCTCGGCGATGGCCAGCGGCACCCCGGCACCGAAGTCGCGGATGCTCAGGCGCAACCACTGATGGTCCCAGTCCAGGCGGATATCCAGATTGTCCGGACAGGCGTCGGCAGCGTTGTTCAGCAGGTTGAGCAGGGCCTGGGTCAGGTCAGTCGGCGGCATCAGCCGCGGCGCCGCACCCCGGCCCAGGCACTGGAAACGGTAGCTAGCCTCGGGGCGCATCAGGTGCCAGCGATTGAGGGCGGCTTCCAGCCATTCGACCGCCGACTGCTCGACCACCGCCTGGCGCCGGTCCGCCTCGGCGGCGCGCACCAGTTGCTGCAGGGTGTCCTTGCACAGGCTGACCTGCTCCTGCAGCACCGCCAAATCTTCCTGCAGCATGGGTTCCTGGTGTTCGCGGCGCAGCTCCTTGATCAGCACGCTCATGGTCGCCAGCGGTGTGCCCAGTTCATGGGCGGCGCCGGCGGCCTGGGTGGCCACGGCGAGCAGCTGCTGATCGCGTAGACCCTCCTCGCGGCGTTCGGCGCGCAGCTCTTCCTGATGGCGCAGTTCCTCGGCCATCTTGGCGACGAAGAAGGTGATCAGGCCGGCGGCCAGCGCGAAGCTCAGCCACATGCCGTAGATCAGCAGGCTTTCACGGGATTCGGCGGGCAGTTGCAGCGGGTGCGACCACACCAGCAACAGGGTGTAACCAGCCAGCGCCAGCCCCGACAGGGTCATGGTGTACAGCCAGGGCAAGGTCGCCGCGGCGATGGTCAGTGGCACCAGGTAATAGGAGACAAAGGGGTTGGTCGAGCCGCCGGAGTAGTACAGCAACACGCTGTGGATGATCAGGTCGCAACCCAGTTGCACCGTGTACTCGATCTCGGTGACCGGCCAGGGCCCGCGCAGGCGCAGGGCGGTGAGCAGGCACAGCAGCAGCGACACGCCCAGGGTGATGCTGAGCGCCTCCCAAGGCAGCGGCAGCAGCCCCGAGTTGTAGGCCAGGCCCACCGAGCCGGCCTGGGCAGCCAGGACCAGAATACGGATGAGGGTCAGGCGCCAGAGATTTTGTCGACTGGCCGACAATAATTGCACGGGTGCGAGCATGGACTCTCCAGAAAGGCTCGTTGGCCGAGCCCGGCGAGTATAACCAAGGCTCGCGCCGGCCAACTGCGGCAACTGGCCGCAGCTGGCAGACAAAAAACCGGCCTGCCCAAGCACGGCCGGCCCGTGCAACTTGTATGTAACCCGAATGGTCGAACGGCTTCGTCTACCCTCTGCAAACGCCGCACAAGCCGTGCCCATGCAATTATCAAGGAGCAATCATGCAGCCACTATCCCGTCTCGCCAGCGTTCTCCCCCTGGCCGCCGCCAGCCTGGTCAGCCTGTCGCTGCAGGCCGAGGAGATCCGCTACAACCAGATCGCCCTGCGCGCCGAGGTCAGCGAGGAGATCAGCCACGACCTGATGCACGTGACCCTCTACAGCGAGGCCCAGGAGCGCAACCCGGCCAAGCTCGCCGCAGACATCACCCGCACCCTGAACGCCGCCATCAAGCAAGCCCGCGGCGTCGCCGGCGTGACTGTCGCCCTCGGCAGCCGCCACAGCTACCCGGTGTATGACGACAAACGCCAGAACATTACGGCCTGGCGCGAGCGCGCCGAGTTGCGCCTGGAAAGCGCCGATTTCGCCGCCTTGTCCAAGCTCACCGGCGAGATGCTCAAGGACCTGAAAATGGCCGGCATGGACTTCAGTATCGCCGTAGCGACCCGCAAGGCCCATGAGGACGCCCTGCTCAAGGACGCGGTGGCGGCGTTCAAGGCCCGCGCCACGCTGGCCACCGAGGCCCTCGGCGGCAGCGGCTACAAGCTGGTCAACCTGAACCTGAGCAGCGCCGGCTTCCAGCCGCCGATGCCCATGCGCATGAACGCCATGAAAGGCTCGATGATGATGGATGCGGCGGTCACGCCGGAGGTCGAGGCCGGCACCAGCCAGGTGACGATCAGCGCCGATGGCGTCATCGAGGTGCAGATGCCCTGACTCACGGCAACAAGACTGATCGGCCGTTATCGACAGATAGCGGCTAGTTGCCAGGCTTTACCCGCAGATTTACCGAAATGCGACAAGAACTTATAGCTGACCTACAGTTCAGGCTTTGGGCAGAAGATGTCGCTTGCCTACGGCATACGCCGTGCATAGTTTCTGCCAAGGCCCCCACAAGGGGCCCCTCACGATGACAATCAAAATAAGACAATGAGGTCACTATGCGTAAAAACGCCGTCATCCAGGCCATGGTCGTTGCGGGCCTGATCGCCAGCACCCCGCTCGCCCATGCCGCCAGCAACCTGGTGTTCTGCTCCGAGGGCAGCCCGGCCGGTTTCGATCCCGGCCTGTACACCACCGGCACCGACTTCGACGCCGCTGCCGAGACCATCTTCAACCGCCTGACCCAGTTCGAGCGCGGCGGCACCGCGGTCGTTCCCGGCCTGGCCGAGAAGTGGGAAGTGTCCGAGGACGGTCTGGTCTACACCTTCCACCTGCGTCCCGGGGTGAAATTCCACTCGACCTCCTACTTCACGCCGAGCCGCGCCTTCAATGCCGACGACGTGCTGTTCACCTTCAACCGCATGCTTGACCCGGAGCACCCGTTCCGCAAGGCCTACCCGACCGAGTTCCCCTACTTCACCGACATGGGTATGGACGCCAACATCGCCAAGCTGGAAAAGCTCGACGACAACAGCGTGCGCTTCACCCTCAATGAAGTGGACGCCGCCTTCATCCAGAACCTGGCGATGAGCTTCGCCTCGATCCATTCGGCCGAGTATGCCGATCAGCTGCTCAAGGCCGGCAAGGCCGCCGATATCAACCAGAAGCCGATCGGCACCGGCCCCTTCGTGTTCAAGCGCTACCAGAAGGACGCGCAGATCCGCTTCACCGGCAACAAGGACTACTGGAAGCCGGATGACGTGAAGATCGACAACCTGATCTTCGCCATCAACACCGACGCCTCGGTGCGCATGCAGAAGCTCAAGGCCGGCGAATGCCATATCACCCTCAACCCGCGGCCGGCCGACCTCGACTCGCTGGCCAAGGACCCGAACATCGTCATGCCGTCGCAGCCGGGCTTCAACGACGGCTACATCGCCTACAACGTGCTCCACGCCCCGCTGGACAAGCTCGAGGTGCGCCAGGCCCTGGACATGGCGGTGAACAAGCAGGCGATCATCGACGCCGTGTACCAGAGCGCCGGCCAGCTGGCGGTCAACGGCATGCCGCCGACCCAGTGGTCCTACAACGACGCCATCAAGGATGCCGGCTACAACCCGGAGAAGGCCAAGGAGCTGCTCAAGGCCGCCGGCGTGGCCGAAGGCACCGAGATCACCCTGTGGGCCATGCCGGTGCAGCGTCCCTACAACCCCAACGCCAAGCTGATGGCCGAGATGCTCCAGGCCGACTGGGGCAAGGTCGGCATCAAGGCCAAGATCGTCACCTACGAGTGGGGCGAGTACCTCAAGCGCTCCAAGGCCGGCGAGCACGACACCATGCTGATCGGCTGGAGCGGCGACAACGGTGACCCGGACAACTGGCTGGGCACCCTGTACGGCTGCGACGCGGTGGACGGCAACAACTTCTCCAAGTGGTGCGACGCCTCCTACGACAAGCTGATCAAGGCGGCCAAGCGCACCACCGATGTGGCCGAGCGCACCGAGCTGTACAAGCAGGCCCAGGTGATCCTCAAGCAGGAAGTGCCGATCACCCCGATCGCCCACTCCACCGTCTATCAACCGATGCGCAAGGAAGTTAAGGACTTCAGGATCAGTCCGTTCGCGCTCAACTCCTTCTATGGCGTGAGCGTCGGCAAGTAATTCCCAGCCTGCAACCCACCCGGGCCGGTTATCCACCGGCCCGGGTTTCGTGCCAGCGCCGGCCTACCCGGCCGACGCTGAACCGCACCGTCGCCTTTGGGGAATACCCGTATGCCGAACATTGCACCTGCCCTGAGCCGCCTGCTTCTGAGCGGCGCACTGCTGGCCAGCGGCCTGGCCGGCGCCGCCGAGCGCAGCCTGGTGGTCTGCAGCGAAGCCAGCCCGGAAGGCTTCGATATCGTCCAGTACACCGCCGCGACCACCGCCGACGCCAGTGCGGAAACCGTCTTCGAACGCCTGGTCCGCTTCGCCCCCGGCACCACCGAGATCATTCCGGCCCTGGCCGAACGCTGGGACATCTCCGCCGACGGCCTGAGCTACAGCTTTCAGCTGCGCCAGGGCGTACAGTTCCACCGTACCGCCTGGTTCACCCCGAGCCGCGAGTTCAACGCCGACGACGTGCTCTGGAGCTTTCAGCGCCAGCTCGACCCGGCCCACCCCTGGCACCCGCTGTCGGTGCGCGGCTTTCCCTACGCCGAGGCCATGGCCATGGCGGCATTGATCGACCGCATCGAGCGACTCGACGACCGCAGTGTGCGCTTCGTCCTCAAGCATCCCGAGGCGCCCTTCCTGGCCGACCTGGCCATGGGCTTCGCCTCGATCTATTCGGCCGAATACGCCGAGCAGTTGCTCGCCCAAGACATGGCCGAGCAGCTCAACCGCCTGCCGATCGGCACCGGCCCCTTCGTCTTCCAGCGCTACGCCAAGGATGCCCAGGTGCGTTTTCATGGCAACCCGGCCTACTGGGACGGCGCCCCGGCCATCGACAAGCTGATCCTGGCCATCACCCCCGACCCAAACGTGCGCCAGCAGAAGCTCAAGGCCGGCGACTGCCAGATCGCCCTGCATCCACGGCCGGTGGACATCCCGGCGCTCAAGGCCGCCCCGGACCTGCAGGTGCTGGAACTGGATTCACTGCTGACCGCCTATATCGCCATCAACACCCGCCATCCACCGCTGGACGACGTACGCGTGCGCCAGGCCCTCAACCTGGCGTTCGACAAGGCCGCCTACCTGCGCGCCCAGTATGGCGAGGGCAACGCCAGCCCGGCGCTGGCGCCCTACCCGCCGACCCTCTGGGGCCATGACCCGCAGCTGCAGGACTGGCCCCACGACCCCGAGCGCGCGCGCCAGCTGCTGCACGAGGCCGGCCACGCCGAGGGTTTCTCCCTGTCGATCTGGACCCGCCCCGGCGGCGGACCGACCAACCCCAACCCGGGCATAGGCGCGCAGATGCTCCAGGCCGACCTCGCCGCCATCGGCATTCGCGCCGAGATCCGCGTGTTCGAATGGGGCGAGCTGATCAAGCGGGCCAAGAACGGTGAGCATGACCTGGTGTTCATGGGCTGGGCCGGCGACAACGGTGACCCGGACAACTTCCTCACCCCCAACCTGTCCTGCGCCGCCGCCGAGTCGGGGGAGAACCAGGCCGGCTGGTGCGACCCCGAGTTCGATGCCCTGATCGGCCAGGCCCGCCGGGAGCAGGACCAGTCCCGCCGCGCCGCCCTGTATCGCCGGGCCCTGGCGATCTTCCATGAGCAGGCGCCCTGGATTGCCCTGGCCCACCCCAAGCAGTTCAGTGCCCTGCGCCAGGACGTGCAAGGCTTCGTCCTCAGCCCCATGGGCTCGAACAATTTCGCCCGGGTGAGCCGGCCATGAACCCCGCCCCCATACAACAACAGCGCCGGGCCAGGCAGCCCGACGCACCGATCCAACCGCTGGAGTACTGACATCCCATGTTGTCCTTTATCGCTAGACGCCTGGGGCTGCTGATCCCCACCTTCTTCGGCGTCACCCTGCTGACCTTCGCGCTGATCCGCATGATCCCCGGCGACCCGGTGGAAGTCATGATGGGCGAGCGCCGGGTCGACCCGGAAATGCACGCCCAGGCCATGGAGCGCCTGGGCCTGAACAAGCCGCTGTACGCCCAGTACCTCGACTACATCGGCAACCTGGCCCAGGGCGATCTGGGCGAGTCGCTGCGCACCCGCACCAGCGTCTGGAGCGAGTTCCTCACCCTGTTCCCCGCCACCCTCGAGCTGTCCCTGGCCGCCCTGCTGTTCGCCGGCAGCCTGGGCCTGGTCGCCGGGGTGATCGCGGCGCTCAAGCGCGGCTCGCTGTTCGACCACGGGGTGATGGGCATCTCCCTGGCTGGCTACTCCATGCCGATCTTCTGGTGGGGCCTGCTGCTGATCATGTTCTTCTCGGTGTGGCTGGGCTGGACCCCGGTGTCCGGGCGCATCGACCTGCTCTACGACATCCCCCCGGTGACCGGTTTCATGCTGATCGACACCCTCTTGAGCGACGAGGAAGGCGCCTTCATCGACGCCCTGCAGCACCTGATCCTGCCGGCCATCGTGCTCGGCACCATTCCCCTGGCGGTGATCGCGCGGATGACCCGCTCGGCCATGCTCGAGGTGCTGCGCGAGGACTACGTGCGCACGGCGCGAGCCAAGGGCCTGTCGCCGGCCCGGGTGGTGTTCGTCCACGGCCTGCGCAACGCGCTGATCCCGGTGCTGACGGTGTTCGGCCTGCAGGTCGGCACCCTGCTGGCCGGCGCCGTGCTGACCGAGACCATCTTCTCCTGGCCGGGCATCGGCAAGTGGCTGATCGAGTCGATCGGCGCGCGCGATTACCCGGTGGTGCAGAACGGCATCCTGCTGATCGCCTGCCTGGTGATCCTGGTCAACTTCGTGGTGGACATCCTCTACGGCCTGGCCAACCCACGCATCCGCCATCAGCGCTAAGGAGGCCTGAACATGACCGCTTCGACCGATACCCAGGCCCTCGACCCTGCCCTGCTCTACCCCTCGCCGCTCAAGGAGTTCTGGCAGGCCTTCGCCCACAACAAGGGCGCCGTGGCCGGCCTGGGCTTCATGCTGCTGATCGTCTTCTGCGCGCTGTTCGCCCCCTGGGTGGCGCCGTTTGATCCCAGCGAGCAGTTCCGCGACTTCCTCCTGACCCCACCGATGTGGCTCGAAGGCGGCCAGGCGCAGTTCCTCCTCGGCACCGATGAGCTGGGCCGCGACCTGCTCTCGCGGCTGATGCACGGCGCCCGCCTGTCGCTGCTGATCGGCCTGTCCTCGGTGCTGATGTCGCTGATCCCGGGCATCCTGCTGGGCCTGGTCGCCGGCTTCTTCCCGCGCCTGCTCGGCCCCTCGATCATGCGTCTGATGGACGTGATGCTGGCCCTGCCCTCGCTGCTGCTGGCGGTGGCCATCGTCGCCATCCTCGGCCCGGGGCTGATCAACACGGTGATCGCCATCGCCGTGGTGTCGCTGCCGTCCTATGTACGCCTGACCCGCGCCGCGGTGATGGGCGAGGTGGGCCGCGACTATGTCACCGCCGCGCGCCTGGCCGGCGCCGGCCTGCCGCGCCTGATGTTCGTCACCGTGCTGCCCAACTGCATGGCGCCGCTGATCGTCCAGGCCACCCTGAGCTTCTCCTCGGCGATCCTCGACGCCGCGGCGCTGGGCTTCCTCGGCCTCGGCGTGCAGCCGCCGACACCCGAGTGGGGCACCATGCTGGCCTCCGCGCGCGACTACATCGAGCGTGCCTGGTGGGTGGTGTCGCTGCCCGGCCTGACCATCCTGCTCAGCGTGCTGGCGATCAACCTGATGGGCGACGGGCTGCGCGACGCGCTCGACCCGAAACTCAAGAATGCCGTCTGAGGAGCCATCCATGAGTCTTCTGCACATCAACAACCTCAGCGTGCGCTTCGGCGACGCCAACGCCGTACCGGTGGTCGATGGCCTGTCCCTGGCCGTGGACAAGGGCGAGGTGCTGGCCATCGTCGGCGAGTCCGGCTCCGGCAAGTCGGTGACCATGATGGCGCTGATGGGCCTGATCGAGGCTCCCGGCATCGTCACCGCCGACAGCCTGCAATTCGACGGCAGCGACATGCTGCGCCTGAAGGGCAAACAGCGCCGGCACATCGTCGGCAAGGACCTGTCGATGGTCTTCCAGGACCCGATGACCGCGCTCAACCCCAGCTTCACCGTCGGTTTCCAGATCGAGGAGGTGCTGCGCCAGCACCTCGGCCTGAAGGGCCAGGCGGCCCGCCAGCGCGCCCTCGAGCTGCTGGAAAAAGTCGAGATCCCCGCCGCCGCCAGCCGCCTCAAGGCCTACCCGCACCAGCTCTCCGGTGGCATGAGCCAGCGCGTGGCGATCGCCATGGCGATCGCCGCCGAACCCAAGCTGCTGATCGCCGACGAGCCGACCACCGCCCTGGACGTGACCATCCAGGCGCAGATCATGGAGCTGCTGCTCAACCTGCAGCGTGAGCAGGACATGGCCCTGGTGCTGATCACCCACGACCTCGCGGTGGTCGCCGAGACCGCCCAGCGCGTGTGCGTGATGTACGCCGGGCAGGCGGTGGAGGTCGGCACGGTGCCCGCGCTGTTCGACGCCCCCACCCACCCCTACACCGAAGCCCTGCTCAAGGCGATTCCCGAGCACAGCCTGGGCGCCAAGCGCCTGGCCACCCTGCCCGGCATCGTCCCCGGCCGCTACGACCGCCCGCACGGCTGCCTGCTGGCACCACGCTGCCCTTACGTGCAGGCGCGCTGTCGCGAGCAGCGGCCGGCCCTGGAAGCCCACGAACGCGGCGCGGTGCGCTGCTTCTTCCCCCTCAACCTGAATGCCGAGGTGGCCCGATGAGCGCGCCTGCGTCCACCGCCAATGTCCTCACCGCCCGCGACCTGACCCGTCACTACAGCATCGCGCGCGGCCTGTTCCAACCAATGGCCAGCGTCCAGGCGCTCAACGGCGTGTCCTTCGACCTGCAGGCCGGCAAGACCCTGGCGGTGGTCGGCGAATCCGGCTGCGGCAAGTCGACCCTGGCCCGCGCCCTGACCCTGATCGAGGAGCCCAGCTCCGGCTCGTTGCAGATCGCCGGCCAGGAAGTCGCCGGCGCCAGCAAGGCCCAGCGCCAGCAGCTGCGCCGCGACGTGCAGATGGTGTTCCAGAATCCCTATGCCTCGCTCAACCCGCGGCAGAAGATCGGCGACCAGCTCGGCGAGCCGCTGCTGATCAACACCCAGCTGTCGCGGGCCGAACGCCGCGAGCGGGTGCAGGCGATGATGCAGCAGGTCGGCCTGCGCCCGGAGCACTACCAGCGCTACCCGCACATGTTCTCCGGCGGCCAGCGCCAGCGCATCGCCCTGGCCCGGGCGATGATGCTGCAGCCCAAGGTGCTGGTGGCGGACGAGCCGACCTCGGCCCTCGACGTGTCGATCCAGGCCCAGGTGCTCAACCTGTTCATGGACCTGCAGGAAGAGTTCAATACCGGCTACGTGTTCATCTCGCACAACCTCTCGGTGGTGCGCCATGTCGCCGACGAAGTACTGGTGATGTACCTCGGCCGCCCGGTGGAGATGGGGCCCAAGGAGCGCATCTACGCCCGCCCCCTGCACCCCTACACCCAGGCCCTGCTCTCGGCCACCCCGGCGATTCACCCGGACCCGCTCAAGCCGAAGATCAAGATCGCCGGCGAACTGCCCAACCCGCTCGACCCGCCGTCGGGCTGCGCCTTCCACAAGCGCTGCCCGCATGCGACCGAGCGCTGCCGCAGCGAACTACCGCTGCTGCGCCTGCTCGACGCGCGCCAGGTGGCCTGCCACCACGCCGAGACGATCAACGCCTGAGGCCAGGACCTGCGCGCCCTTGCGGGGCGCGCAGGCCGTATCCGCGCTTATAACCATCTAACAATTAGATATATAAAAACAGACACCAAAAGCGCCTTCCACGCTGGATCGAGCCAACCAGAATATAAAAAAGCCTCGCCCTAGAGGCTTCCGATCGAACTATCAATGTGATCGATAAGGGACATCGGCGCAATCGAGTTTTATATCGAAATTTCGCGATTAACATGGGCCCCGTAGTCAACTTCCAGCCCCTACGAGGAGCCTCCCCATGAAAAAGCAAATTCTCACCGCCCTGTTCGTTTCCACCCTCGGCCTTAGCGGCCTGAGCCTGGCCGAAGGTGGCGCCGAGCGCACTAGCGGCTTCCGCGTCGCCGAAGACGGTGCAGAGCGCACCAGCAGCTTCCGCGTCGCCGAAGACGGTGCCGAGCGCACCAGCGGCTTCCGTGTCGCCGAAGGCGGTGCCGAGCGCACCAGCGCCTTCCGGGTTGCCGAAAACGGTGCTGAGCGCACCAGCGCCTTCCGTGTCGCCGAAGGCGGTGCCGAGCGCACCAGCGGCTTCCGGGTTGCCGAAGGCGGTGCCGAGCGCACCAGCGCCTTCCGTGTCGCCGAGAGCGGCGCCGCACGCACCAAGGCCTTCCGCAGCGCCTGAGGCGCCCCGCCATGAATGGAGCTAGCAGGTGATGATGTATGCCCAGCTCGATCCGCCGAAGGCGCCTTCAATGGCGCCTTCGGCTTTTCAGGGCGCCCGCCTGCCGAAGAAGCGGTAGAAGCGGCGCAGCTCGGCCTGGGCATCGGCCAGGCTGACCGGGCTGAAGCGCAGGCCGTGGTGGGGGGGGCACTGGGCCAGGCGACTCTGGTCGAGCGGATGCAGCCAGCCGAGAATGGGGTAGCCGCCCATGGTCTGGTGATCGGCCTGGAGAATGATCGGCTGGCCGTCCGGCGGCACCTGGATCGCCCCCCGGCTCACGCCCTGGGACCACTGCCGCGTGTTCACCGCCAGGGCCTCGCCCTGCAGGCGCGCGCCCATGCGGTCGGACTGCGGGCTGAGCTGCCAGGTCTGCGCGAAGAACGCGCGCAACTGATCCGCATCGAAGCTGGCGCTGTCGCCGCCGGCGATCACCCGTAGCCGGGGTATGGCCCGGTAGTCCGGTCGGTAGACCCAGGGCACACTGAGTATGCCCGTGCGCTGGCCCGGCCGACAGGGCAGCAGATCGCCGGCCCGCAGCGCCTCACCGGTGCCATGCAGCCCGCCTAAGCCCTCGCGCGCCTGGGTGCTGACACTGCCGAGCACCGGCGCCACCTGAAAACCACCGGCCACCGCCAGGTAGGCGCGCTGGCCGCTGCGAGCATAGTCCAGCTTCAGGCGCTGGCCGGCGCGGATCGGAAAACGCGACCAGGGCAGCAACGCCTGGCCATCCAGGCTCGCCGCCAGCTCGGCGCCGGTCAGGGCCAGCCAGGTATCCAGCTCGGCCTCCAGTTCCAGGTAGCCGAGGGCGACTTCCAGCAACGGCGTGCCCCAGGGGTTGTCCAGCAGGCGGTTGGCCCAGGCCGCCGCCTGCAGATCCAGGGCCCCCGCCGGAGACACCCCGAGGTGCTGCCAGCCATGCCGGCCAGCATCCTGCAGCAGGCTCAGCGGTCCCGGTTTGAGTATCCGCAGGCCGCTCACCGGGGGCCGCCCTCGGCGCGAAAGCGCTGTTCGTCGATCACCACGAAGCGTACCCGGTCGCCGATGGCCAGCGGGCACGGCGGCTCCTGGCCGGCATCGAACAGGCGCCAAGGGCACAGGCCCAGCAGGTGCCAGCCGCCGGGCGAGGCTTGCGGGTAGATGGCGGTCTGCCGCTCGGCGATGGCCAGGCTGCCGGCCGGCACCGCGGTGCGCGGGGTGGCCCGGCGCGGCAGGACCAGGCGCTCGTCCAGCTCGCCCAGGTAGGCGAAACCGGGCGCGAAGCCGATGGCGCCGACCCGGTACTCGGCGCCGCTGTGCAGGGCGATGACTTCCTCGCGGCTCAATCGGCACGCCTGCGCCACCTCCTCGAGGTCGGCGCCGGCATACCAGACCGGGATCTCGTGCAGGCGCCCGGCCCGCTCGGGCAGCGGCGCCTGCAGCCAGCGCTCGAGCAGCGGGGTCAGGCGTTCCGACAGTTGCCGGTGATCGGTACGGGTCAGGTCGTAATGCAGCAACAGGCTGGTCCAGCCGGGAACCAGGTCGACCAGCAGGCTGCCCAGCTCCACGCGCAGCTGCTCGGCCACCTGGGCGATGCGCAGCGGCAGCTGCGCATCGGGCTGCTCGGCCAGCTCCAGCAGCAGGCCCTCGGCGCCGACCGGCTCGAGGCGGATCACGTGGCGTCCAGGGCCGCCCGCAAGCGCCGCAACACGGCCAGGGACTCGGCGTTGTCGCCGTGCACGCAGAGGCTGTCGGCGGTCAGGCGCAGGGGCTTGCCGTCGATATCGGCAAACGCCTCGCCCCGGGCGATCGCCAGGCCCTGCTCGAGAATCCGCTGCGGGTCCTGGTGCACCGCGCCCTGCAGGCGGCGCGGCGCCAATTGGCCGTCGGCCAGGTAGGCGCGGTCGGCGAAGGCCTCGAACATCAGCGGCACATCGACCTGGTCGGCCAGCTCCAGTTCGCGGCGGTTATCGGCCAGGGCCAGCACCATCAGCGGCAGCCCCTGGCGATAGGTGACGCAGGCCTCGAGCATGGCGACGAACAGCGCATCGTCGCGCAGCAGGTCGTGATAGAGCGCGCCGTGCGGCTTGACGTAGGCCACCCGGGTGCCGGCCGCGCGACAGAAGGCGTCCAGCGCGCCGAGCTGATAGAGCACCAGCGCGGTGACCTCTGCCGGCGTGCAGGCCATGTGCCGACGGCCGAAGCCGGGCAGGTCGGGATAGGACGGATGGGCGCCGATCGTCACGCCGTACTGCATCGCCAGGGCCACGGTGCGCTGCATGGTCAGCGGGTCGGCGGCGTGGAAACCACAGGCCAGGTTGGCCTGGTCGATCAGGGGCATGGCCAGCAGGTCGTCGCCCATGGTCCAGGCGCCGAAACTCTCGCCCATGTCGCAGTTCAGCAGGATTCGTCTGTTCATAGCCCAAGCTTAGAGCCAGCGCGCCGCGGCGGGAAGCCCGCGGCGCCGCCCGAGCTAGTAGACGTCGCGCCGGTAGCGGCCCTGGTCGACCAGCTCGGCCACGGCCGCCTCACCCAACAGTTCGCGCAGCACGCGGTCGACGCCGCTGGCCATGCCGGCCAGGCTGCCGCAGACGTAGAGCGCGGCGCCCTGCTCCAGCCAGCGGCGCAGCTCGTCGGCGTTCGCGCGCAGGCGATCCTGCACGTAAAGCTTCTCGGCCTGGTCGCGGGAGAAGGCCAGGTCCAGGCGTTGCAGTTCGCCACCCGCCAGCCAGCCCTGCAGCTCGTCCCGGCAATAGAAGTCGTGGGCCGCGCTGCGCTCGCCGAACAGCAGCCAGTTGCGCCTGTGGCCGGCGCCGATGCGCGCCTTGAGCAGGCTGCGCAGGCCGGCCAGGCCAGTGCCGTTGCCGATCAGGATCAGCGGGCGGTCGTCCTCGGGGACATGAAAGGCGCCGTTGCGCCGCACCCGCGCCCGCAGCGACTGTCCCGGCTGCAGCGTCTCGGTCAGCCGGCCCGAGCCCAGGCCCAGGCCGCCGTCGGCGCGGCGCTGCTGGCGCACGATCAGCTCCAGGCCGCCGTCGCCGGGCAGCGAGGCGATCGAGTAGTCGCGGCTGGCGCCTTTGCCCACCGGCACCTCGAGGATGTCGCCGGCCTGCCAATCGACCGGCGTCGCGGGCTGTAGGCGGATCAGGAAGGTCGGCGCCCCGGCGCTGCCCGGGTTGACGCACTCGCGCCGCTGCAACTGCCACTGCGCGTAGGGCTCCGCCGCCGCTTCCGGCGCGGCCGTGCCGGTCAGCGCGGCGAGCTGGCGCCGCCAGTCGGCCAGGGCGGCATCATCGCCGTCGTCGACCTGGACCGGGGCAAACAGGCTGTGCGCCCCCTGCCCGTGCAGCCAGTGGTGCAGGCGCAAGGCAAAACCGCAGAACTGCTGGTACTGGCGATCGCCCAGGGCCAGCACGGCGTAGCGCAGGCTCGACAGCCCCAGGGCCTGGCCGAGCAGCGCCCGTTCGAAGCCACGGGCGCTGTCCGGCGCCTGACCATCGCCGAAGGTGCTGACCACGAACAGGGCCTGCTGCACCTGGCGCAGGCGCTGTTCGTCGAGCCGCGCCAGCGGCTGCACCTCGACCGCCAGGCCGGCCGCCTGCAGTTGTCCGGCGGTCTGCCAGGCCAGGCGCTCGGCGAAACCGCTCTGGCTGGCGAAGCCGATCAGCCAGGCGTCGGCGCCGCCCGTAGTCGGCGCCAGGGCGCCACGGACCGCGCGCAGCGCCCGCCGGTTGCGCCGCCGTTCGAGATAGAGCAGCCAGCCGGTGATGGCGAACAGCGGCATGGCCAGGCTGGCCAGCATCATCAGCAGACGCCCGGGCAGGCCGAAGTAGCTGCCGACGTGCAGGGCATAGACGCTGCTCAGCAGCTGCGCGCCGAAGGGCTGCTCGGCATAACGCTGCTGGCGCTCGACCGCGCCACTGAGCGGGTCGAGCTGCAGCTGGTTGAACGCGCGCGTATGCGGGGCATCGTCCAGCAGGTAGAACAGCGTCGCCGGCTGCCCGGCGGCCGCCGGCAGGCGCAGGTTCCAGCTCGCCAGCCGCGCCCCGGTCGCGTCCTGGATGGCGCGCCACAGCCGCTCATGGTCGACGCTCGGCGGCGGTCCCAAGGGGGCCTCGTCGCGCCCGCCACGGCGCTCGCCCGGCTTGCCGCGCTGCTGCCCGGCAGGCGCCTCGCCGAACAGCTGGGTCAGGCCGTCGCGGTACCAGTCATAGGACCAGTAGAGGCCGGTCAGGGCGGCGCACAGGTAGAACGCCAGGCACCAGGTGCCGGCCACCGCATGCAGGTCCCAGTTGAAGGCGCGGCCGCGCTTGGCCCAGTCCAGGCTCAACCAAGCGCGCCAGCTCAGGGCCTGGCGCGGCCAGCGCAGGTACAGGCCGGACAGGCAGAAGAACAGCAGCGCCAGGGTGCAGGCACCGGTGACCTGCTTGCCGGTCTCGCCCATCGCGAGGAAGCGATGCAGCCGCAGCATCAGGTCGAAGAAGCTCTGGCCGCGGGGCTCGGCGAGCAGCTCGGCGCGGTACGGATCGAAATAGCGCATGGGGCCGCGGCGCTCGCCCGGCGCCGGAGCGAAATTGACCCGCGCGGCGCGGCCCGTGCCCGGTTCCAGCCACAGGCCGACCACCCGCTGGCCGCTGGCGACTTCCAGGCGCGGCACCAGCTCGGCCGGCGGCAGCACCCCGCGCGCGCTCGCCTCGACCCGCAGCACCTCGGGATTGAGCGCGCGCAGCAGCTCGTCCTGGAACGAGTAGGCGGCGCCGGTCAGACCCATCAGGGCCAGGACCAGGCCGGCGCTGATGCCGAACAACCAGTGCAATTGAAACAAGACTTTTTTGAACATCGACGAGGCTCGACACGAACATGAGGCGGACGCCCAATGCGCCCGATAATTTTGAGAATGAATTCTATTTGATAACCAAAATCAGCCGCAATTAGCTCGTCACGCCAACTCCTTTCGTTTCGCGCTGACCGCGACTTACAAATAAAGTTGCAACATGTTTACATACGCAAATGCAAAGCAATACTATTCGCATTCTTTTCATGGAGAGTCGCGCGGTGACCGTCTTACGCTTAAATCCACTCTATCTATCGCTGCTGGGTGCCTTCGCCGTGCAGGTCGTACATGCCGAATCGAACAGCGCGCTGGAGATTCCAGCCGCCGTGGTGACCGGGCAACAGCAAACGAGCAGCTACAAGCCCAGCCGCAGCAAGAGCGCGCTGAAGATCGATGCGCCGCTGCGTGACATCCCGCAGACGGTCAACGTCATTCCGCAAAGCGTGATCAAGGATCAGGGCGCCCAGTCGATGGAAGACGTGCTGAAGAACGTGCCCGGCGTCGGCCTGTCCAACGGCGACGGTCAGCGCGACCAGGTCACCATTCGCGGCTTCAGCGCCATCGGCGACCAGTACATCGACGGTATTCGCGACGACGCCCTGTACTACCGCGACCTGTCGAATATCGAACGGGTGGAAGTGATCAAGGGCCCTGCCGCCGTACTTTATGGCCGCGGCTCCTCCGGCGGGCTGATCAACAGCGTGAGCAAGCGCCCGACCTTCGCCCCGGTGCAGGAAGTGGGGGTCAGCTTCGACAGCGAAGGCAAGCAGCGCAGCCAGTTCGATGCCGGCTGGGCCGATCAGGAGCACGGCGACAAGGCCTTCCGGGTCACCGGCGCGTTGGAGGACAGCGACGGCTTCCGCGACGACGCCTTCCTCGAGCGCAAGGCCCTGGCGCCTTCGGCCTACTTTAAGCTGTCCGATGACCTGGAGCTCAACCTGGGCGCCAGCTACCTGTACGACAAGCGCCTGATCGACTTCGGCATTCCGGCGCTGAACGGCCGCCCGGTGGATGTCGATCCGGGCAAGCGCTTCGGTTCCGCCGACCCGGATCAGGACTACACCCGCAGCGAGGTGTTCTCCCTCAGCGCCGGCCTCGACTACCAGATCAACGACGACTTCAGCCTGTCCAATACCAGCCGCTACTACCACTACGACCTGGATCGCAACAACACCCTGACGCACACCGACGCCAACCGTTTCGTCACCGCCGCCAATGGCGAACTGCTGGTCAAGCTGCGCCGCGGCAACGTGCAGCGCAAGGAAGATGGCTGGTTCAACCAGACCGAGCTGAAGCAGCAGGCCCAGTTCGCCGGCATGCAGCATAGCCTGCTGTATGGCGTGGAGCTGGGTCGGCAATACAAGCACCAGTCGGTATTCAGCCAGAGCGATGTGGCGCGGGTACCGGTGTTCCGCGACGGTCTGGTCGAGGTGCCGTTCACGGCGGCGCAACAGACCTCCAAGGGACTCAACACCCAAGACACCGCCGGCGTATATGTACAGGACCTGATCGAACTGGCGCCGCAATGGAAGGCCTTGCTTGGGGTGCGCTACGACGTGTTCGACCAAGCCTTCGATGACGACCTGAGCGGCAGCGACATCTCACGTACCGACAGAACCTGGAGCCCGCGTGTCGGCCTGGTCTATCAGCCGGACCAGGTGCAGTCCTACTACATCTCGGTGAGCCGCTCCTATCAGCCGTCAGGTGAGACCTTCCCGCTGAACAATTCGATCAAAGACCTGGAGCCGGAGCAGACCACCAACTACGAGCTCGGCGGCAAATGGGACCTGCTCGATCGGCGCCTGTCACTCACCGCCTCGCTGTTTCGCCTGGAACGCACCAACATGAAGACCAGCGACCCGGTCAACCCCGGCCAGCTGATCCTCGCCGGCGAACAGCGCACAGATGGTTTCGAGACCACCCTGACCGGCCAGTTGAGCGACAAGTGGCAAGTGTATGCCGGCTACGCCTATCTGGACGCGGAGATCACCAAGTCCAACAGCAAGACCAATGGCGTGGCCAACGAAGGCCAGACCCCGACCCTGACCCCACGGCACAGCGCCAACCTGTGGCTGGTACGCTCGCTGGACCAACAGTGGCGAGTCGGCATGGGTGCCAACTATGTCGACGAGCGCTACACCGCGCTGGACAACGTCACCGTCATGCCCGGCTACACCACCTTCGATGCCGCGTTGCTGTACAACCAGCCGCAATGGGATGCGGCCTTGCGCCTGCGCAACGCGTTCGACAAGGAGTACTACGCCTCGGCCCACGGCTCGGTGGATCTGATCACCCCCGGCGCGCCACGCAGCTTGGAGCTGAGCGCCAACTACCGCTTCTAGATAGTCCGCCGTCGAGCGCCCGACCCGACCCGCACAGACCGGATCGGGTCACCTCGGCGCACCAGCCAAGGGTTCAGCGTTGCTCACCTGAGTAATCGCGCCGTCATTTCCCATTCCTGCCGCACCGAAGCGGCGCAGCACCCTGCACATGAAGGTCACGCGCCGCGGTGTTGACTGCGCCAAGGCTCAGGCCTACGGCAAGGGATACAGCCGCTCGTCGAACAGCTCCAGGCGCGGAAACGCCAGGGGTTGATCCCGCTCAATCTCGCTCAAGCGCCGCTGGTAGGCGACCAGAAAGTCCTGACGCGCCTCGTGGCTGATATAGGGCACGTGCCAGGCGACGAAGGGCGGCAGCACGTCCAGGCCGACATAGGCCAGGGTGCCGCGCAGCAACGGTCGCAGCATGTCCTCCAGCGGGCCGTGGATCGCCCCCTCGCCGAACATGTGCTCGCGCCCGCCCAGGGTCAGGCTCACCAGCGCCTTCTTGCCGACCAGGCCGCCCTGGTCGTAGAAGCGCTTGCCGCCGTAGCAGACGCCGGAGACCAGCACCCGGTCGATCCAGCCCTTGAGGATGGCCGGCACCGAGAACCAGTACAGCGGGAAGTTGAGGATCAGCAGGTCGGCCCACAGCAGCTTGTCCAGCTCGCCCTGGATATCGGCGGCCAGGCTGCCGTGCTTCGCCCCCAGGCGCTGCTCCAGGGCGTAGACCAGGTAGTCCGGGTCCTGCCGCTCGGCGAAGTCGGCGGCGCTGGCCACCGGGTTCCAGTGCATCGCGTAGAGGTCGGAGACCTGCACCTGGTGGCCCTGACCCTGCAGAGTCTCGCGCGCCAGGTCACAGAGGGCGCTGGTGAAGGATCGCGGTTCGGGGTGGGCGTGGACGATCAGTACGTTCATTGTGCGTTGCTCACTTAGGTTCAGATCTGGATGGCCTTGGTCTCGACAAACTCGTGCAGCCCCTCTTCGCCCCACTCGCGGCCGTTGCCGGACTGCTTGTAGCCGCCGAAGGGCGCGCGGTAGTTGAAGGCCGCGCCGTTGAGGAAGCACTGGCCGGCACGCAGCCGCCGGGCCAGGGCCAGGGAGCGTTCGCGGCTGGCGGTCCAGACCGCGCTGGACAGGCCGAACGGCGAGTCGTTGGCGAGGGCGACCGCCTGGTCCTCGTCGCGGTAGGGAATCAGGCACAGCACCGGGCCGAAGATTTCCTCCTGGGCGATGCGCATGCGGTTGTCCACATCGGCGAACAGGGTCGGGCGCTGGTAGTAGCCACGCTCGAACTCGGCTGGCGGTTCGGCGCCGCCACAGAGCAGGCGCGCGCCCTCCTCCTGGCCGAGGCGGATATAGTCCTGCACCGTGCGCCGCTGGCCGGCCGAGCACATGGGGCCGAGGAAGCTCGCCGGGTCCTGCGGGTCGCCCAGGCGCAATGCCTCGGTTTCGGCCACCGCCAGCTCCAGCGCCTCGGCGTAGCGGCTGGCCGGCAGCAGCAGGCGGGTCAAGGCGGTGCAGGTCTGCCCGGAGTTGATCATCACGTCCTGCACGCCATGGCGCACGGCGGCGGCCAGGTCGGCATCGGCGCCGATGATGAACGGCGACTTGCCGCCCAGCTCCAGGCACACGCGCTTGACCGTCGGCGCGGCGGCCTGGGCGACCCGCACGCCGGCGCCGGTGGAGCCGGTGAAGGAGACCATGTCCACCTCGGGATGCCTTGCCAGCGCCTCGCCGACCCGGGCGCCGGGCCCGCTGACCAGGTTGAACACGCCGGCCGGCAGGCCGCTGGCCTGGACCATCTCGGCCAGCAGGAAGGCATGCAGTGGAGTTTCCTGGCTCGGCTTGACCACCACCGTGCAGCCGGCCGCCAGGGCCGGGGCGAGCTTGCCGATCAGCTGGTGCAGCGGGTAGTTCCACGGGTTGATGAAGGCGCACACCCCCACCGCCTCGCGCACCACCAGCGAGTTGCCGACCTCGCGCACCTCATCCATCAGCGCGGCCAGCTCGGCGTAGCTGCGCAGGCCCTCGATCGGCCCCTCGACCTGCACCGGGCGGCACCACTGCACCGGCATGCCCAGCTCGGCGGTGATCAGCGCGGCCATCCCCTCGGCACGCGCCTCGAGCTGTTCGGCCAGGGCGCGGATATAACCGGCGCGCACGCTGGCCGGGGTGCGCGACCAGGGCCCGAAGGCGCGCCGCGCCGCCTGCACCGCGCGCTCGACGTCACGCTCGTCGCCCAGGGGCACGCGGCCGATCACCTGCTCCGTGGCCGGGTCGAGCACCTCGGCCAGGCCGCTGCCGGAGGGCGCGCGCCACTGGCCGTCGATGAACAGCTGGCGATGCTCATGCATGGCAGCGCTCCTCCACCAGTTCGCCGGCGCAGCGGGCGATGCGCCGGCAGGCCTCGGCCAGCGGCGCGCTGCCGAGCACCAGGCCGACGCGGATGTGCCCGGCGGCGCTGGGACCGAAGGCCTCGCCGGCCAGCACCGAGACGCCATGACGCTCCAGCAGGCGCTCGGCGAAGGCCTGGGCGGAAAGGCCGGTGGCGCGGATGTCGACCATCACGAACATGCCACCGTCGGGCTTGAGCGCACGCAGGCCGGGGCAGTCTTCGAGAGTCGCGCAGACCAGGTCGCGGCGCTGGCGGTAGGCCTCGCGCATCGCCTCCAGCTCCGGCAGCCGCGCCTCCAGGGCCACGCAGGCGGCGTCCTGGATGAAGTCGGGCAGGCCGTAGAGCATGCACAGGGCGAGGTTCTCCAGGTGCCCGGCCAGCTCGCGCGGGGCCACCACCCAGCCCAGGCGCCAGCCGGTCATGGCGTGGGACTTGGACAGGCTGTTGAGGGTGACGGTGCGCTCGGCCATGCCCGGCAGGCTGGCCGGGCTGATGTGCTCGCCCTCGAACAACAGCTCGCTGTACACCTCGTCGGAGATCAGCCACAGGTCGTGGTCGATGCACAGCGCCGCCAGCGCCTCCCAGGTGGCCCGCGGCAGGCTGGCGCCGGACGGGTTGTGCGGACTGTTCAGGGCCAGGGCGCGGGTGCGCGGGGTGATGGCCGCAGCGACGTCGGCAGCCTGCAGGCGGAAGCCGAACTTTGCACGCAGCGGCACCGGCACCAGCTTGGCCCCGCAGGCGCCGAACACCGCCTCGTAGGTCACGTACATCGGTTCGGGCACGATGATCTCGTCACCGGCGTCGAGCAGGCACTGGGCCACGCTGAACAGGCCGCACTGGGCGCCCGGCAGCACCACCACCTGCTCGGCGTCCACCGCCTGGCCGCTACGCTGATGGTGGCGGGCGGCGATGCGCTGACGCAGCTCGCGCTTGCCGCGCACCTCCGAATAGTGGGTGTGGCCGCTCAGCAGGCTGTCGATGGCGGCCTGGATGATCGGCTGCGGGGTGTCGAAGTCGGGGTCGCCGACCGACAGCAGGAGGATGTCCTCGCCGCGGGCCTGGCGCTCCAGGGCGCGGTAGTGGATGGTCCAGGCGGCGGCGCCGTCGCCGGCAATTCGTTGGGTCAGGGCGGAATAGCGCATACAGGTCTCCTCGCTGCGCCTCACAGGGCGCAGGCGTGCTTGAGTTCGATCAGGGTCACGCCCGGGTGGGCGAAGCCGGCCCGCAGGTCGTGCTCCAGAGCATCCAGGCTCTGCGGCTGGCGCACGGCGCAGCCGAAGGCGCCGGCCAGGGCGGCGAAGTCCGGGTTACGGGGCATCACGCCGACCGGCTCGATGTCCAGGCCGAGCATGTCGTCGCGGATCTGCCCCAGGGCGTCGTTGTTCCACAGCAGCACCACCAGCGGGCTGTCCAGTTCCTCCACCGCGGTGGCCAGCTCCTGGGCGGTGTAGAGGAAGCCGCCGTCGCCGACCAGCACCAGGCCGGGGCGCTGCGGCGCGCCCAGCTTGGCGCCGATGCCCGCCGGCAGGCCGTAGCCGAGGGTGCCGTAGCCGGTGGGGTGCAGCCAGCTGCGCGGCGCCCGGCTGGCGAACAGGTAGTTGCCGCTGTAGGCCAGCTGGGTCATGTCGGTGCTGATGAAGGCGTCGTCCGGCAGCACGGCAGCAATGCGCGCCAGGATTGCCTGGTGGATGCGCTGCAGCGGCGCCTGGCCACCCTCGATGGCCGCCTTGAGGCTGGCCACCGAATCGACGGCCGCCGCATCGACGGCGGCGGCCGCCTCGCGCGCCTGCTCCGGCAGGCGCTGCAGCAGGGCCGCCAGACTCTGGCGCGCATCGCCCTGCAGGGCCACCGCGCAGGGGTAGAAGTCGTTGAACTTTCGCGCATCGATATCCACGCGGATCAGCTCGCCGGAGATCGGCAGGCGCTCGCGCCAGAAGTCGGTGTCGGCCAGCTCGGTGCCGACCGCCAGGACCACATCGGCCTGCCCGATCAGCTGCCAGCCGGGCTCGACGCACAGGGTGGCGCCGGCGTGCAGCGGATGCTGCGGCGCCAGCAGACCCTTGCCGGCGACGCTGGTGAACAGCGGCGCGGCCAGCCGTTCGGCCAGCGCCTGCAGCTGCGGGCCGGCCTCCAGGGCGCCGCCGCCGGCGATGATCATCGGCCGCCTGGCGCCCATGAGCTTGCCCGCCGCCTGCTGCAGCGCCTCGCCACCGGGCAGTCCGCGACCGGGCCGACGGCGCACCTCGGCGCTCCAGTCGCGCGCCACCGGCGCCGCCAGCACGTCCAGCGGCACCGAGATATGCACCGGCCGCGGCCGCTCGCCGTCGAACACGGCGAAGGCGCGGGCGATCAGCTGCGGCAGGTCCTCGGCGCTCAGCGCCAGGGCCGAGAAGGCGGTGATGGGCGCGGTCATCGCGCGCTGGTCCTGGGTCTCGTGCAGGCAGCCCCAGCCCTTGCCCAGGCTGGCCGTGTGGTTGACGCTGGAAATCACCAGCAAGGGGATGGAATCGGCATGGGCCTGGCCGATGGCGGTGGCGGCGTTGGTCACCCCCGGGCCGGTGATGACGAAGCACACCCCGGGCTTGCCGGTGACCCGCGCATAGCCGTCGGCCATGAAGCCGGCGCCCTGCTCGTGGCGGGTCAGCACGTGGCGGATGCCGCTGCCGGGCAAGCCGCGATACAGCTCCAGGGTGTGCACGCCGGGAATGCCGAACACGGTGTCGACGCCGTAGTTGGCCAGCAGGCGCACCAGCGCCTGGCCCCCGGTCAGGGTCTTGTCAGCTTGCATGATTGTCTCCTCGGTCCTGGCCCAGGCGGATCAGCGCATCCACCGCCACGCAGCCCTGGGCATTGACCAGCAATGGGTTGACGTCCAGCTCCAGCAGGCGCTCGGCGTGTTCGCAGGCGTAGTCCGCCACCGCCCGGATGGCCCGCACCAGGGCCTCCAGGTCGACCGCCGGGCGGCCGCGGAAGCCCTGCAGCAGCGGCGCGCTGCGCAGGCTCAGCAGTGCCTCGCGGATCGCCGCATCGGTGGTCGGCAGCAGCAGGCTGCGGCTGTCCTTGAGCAGCTCGACGAGGATGCCGCCGGCGCCGAGCACCAGGGCCAGGGCGAAGCCGTTCTCGCGCTTGATGCCGACGATCAGCTCGGCCAGCGGCGCCGGCGCCATGGCCTCCAGCAGCACCTGGTCGAAACGCACCTGGGGCGCGTACCGGGCCAGGCTGGCGCGCATGTCGTCGAGCGCCGCCTGCAGTGCGGCCTCGTTGCGCAGGTTGAGGGCCACCCCGCCGACCTCGGTCTTGTGCGGCAGCGCGCTGCTGAGCGCCTTGAGCACCAGCGGGTAGCCGATGTCCTGCGCCGCCTGCAACGCCTGCCCCGGCGTGCTCAGGCAGCCCCGGGGCAGCGGCAGGCCGAACCCGCCCAGGGCCTGCTTGGCCTGCCACTCGTCCAGCAGCTGCTCGCCAGCGGCCAGCGGCCGCGGGCACAGCGGCACCAGCGCCGACTCGCCGCGGGCCAGCAGCGCCTCACGGCGCTGGCGGTAGTGGGCGATCCGGCCCCAGGCCGCCAGACCGTCCTCCACGCCCTGCAGCGCGGCCACGCCGCGGGCGTGCAGGTAGTCGCGGGCGCTGGCCGGCAGCAGCTCGGGGAACGCCGAGGTGACCAGGCCGCTCTTGCCATGATGTTGCAGCGCATCGCAGAACAGCTGCAGCAACAGGTCGCACTGCGGCCGCTCGCCGCTGGCCTGGTCGGGGTAGTCGAGCACCAGCAGGGCGGCATCGGCCTGGCTGTTGAGGCTGTTGTCGAGCATCGCCTGCAGCGCCGTGGCGTCGCCCCAGATGGCGGTGGTGAAGTCCAGCGGGTTGGTGATGTTGGCGTAATCGGGCAGCACGCCGGCCAGCGCGGCGCGCTGGCCGTCCTCCAGCCCCAGCAGGGGCAGGTCGTTGCGCTCGGCGTAGTCGGCGATCAGGCCGGCGTCGCCCCCGGAGCAGGCCAGCGCGGTCAGGCTCGGTCCCGCCGGCAGCTTGCCGCAGGCGGCGGCCTTGAGGGTCTCCATGAAGCTCACCGGGCCGCTCACGCGGATCACCCCGAGGCGCTCGAACAGCGCGTCGTAGAGGGCGTCGGAACCGGCCAGGGAGCTGGTGTGGCTGAGCGCCAGTTCGGCGCCGATCTGCGACACCCCGGTCTTCAGGGCGATCAGCGGGATGCCCTTCTCCAGCGCCTTGTGCGCGGCGCGGGCGAAGCCCGGCACGTTCTTCAGGCCCTCCAGGTGCAGGCCGATGGCGGTGACCCGCGGCTCGTCGAGCAGCACGTCCATCAGCTCGGCCACGCCGAGCTGGGCCTGGTTGCCCACCGAGGCCATGTAGGCCACCGGCAGCGAGCGGTCGCTCATCGACAGGTTGTAGGCGAAGTTGCCGCTCTGGGTCAGCACCGCCACGCCCTTGTCCACCTGGCGCCCGCCATGGGCCACTGGCCACAGGGCGGCGCCGTGCAGGTAGTCGAGCAGGCCGTAGCAGTTGGGCCCGAGCAGCGCCATCTCGCCGGCGGCTTGCAGCAGACGGCGCTGCAGGGCTTCACCCTCGGCGCCGGTCTCGGCGAAGCCGGAGGCGTAGCAGATGGCCCCACCGGCGCCCTTGGCAGCCAGCTCGGCGACCGCCTGCAGCGTGAGTTCCTTGTTGGTGGCGATAAAGGTCGCGTCAGGGCCTTCCGGCAGCTCGGCGACGCTGGCGACGCAGGGCACGCCTTCCAGCTCGGCGTGCTGCGGGTTGACCAGCCACAGCGGCCCGGCGAAGCCGCCGGCGGCGCAGCGCTTGAGGGCGCGGGCCATGCTGCGCCCGCCGATGAAGGCCAGGTGCCGCGGCGCCAGCAGGCGCTTGAGGTTGTCGCGTTGGCTCATGGTGATCTCCTCAGCTCAGCAGCGGCCGCAGCAGCTCGCGGGAAATGATGTGGCGCTGGATTTCCGAGGTGCCCTCCCAGATCCGCTCGATCCGCGCGTTGCGCCAGATGCGTTCGACCGGCCCCTCGTCCATCAGGCCCATGCCGCCGAAGATCTGCACGGTCTCGTCGGCCACCTTGCCCAGCACTTCGCTGGCCAGCAGCTTGGCCATGCCGGCGTCGCCGTCGGTCATGCTGCCCTGATCCATCTTCCAGGCGGTGTGCAGGGTCATCAGCTCGGCGGCGCGGATCTGCGTGGCCATGTCGGCCAGCTTGAACGACACGCCCTGGTAGCTGCCGATGGCCTGGCCGAACTGCTTGCGGTCCGCCGACCACTGCAGGGCCAGGTCGAGGGCGCGCTGGGCCTGGCCGACGCAGTTGGCGGCGACCATCACCCGCCCGGCGGTGAGCCAGGCGTTGGCCACTTCCCAGCCCTTGTCCACCTCGCCGAGCACCTTGCTGGCCGGCACCCGGCAGTCGTCGAAGAACAGCTCGTAGGTGTGGTAGCCCTTGTTGCTCACGCACTTGGGCCCGCGCCGCACGGTCATGCCCGGGTTGCCCTTGTCGACCAGGAAGGCGGTCACCGAATTGCGCTTCTTGCCGTTGCGCTCGTAGCTGTCGGTGACGGCGAAGACGATGGCGAAGTCGGCGTGGCCGGCATGGCTGATGAAATGCTTGCTGCCGTTGAGCAGGAAGTCGTCGCCGTCACGCACCGCGCGGGTCTTGATCGAGTTGGCGTCGGAGCCGGCGCCCGGCTCGGTGAGGGCGAAGCAGTCGATCTTCTCGCCCTGGATGCACGGCAAGAGGTACTCGGCGATCTGCTCGCCCTTGCAGGCCATGAGGATCTTCGAGGGACGGGCGACGAACACCTGCAGCGCCCAGGACACCCTGGACAGCTCGCGCTCGACCAGGGCCTGGGACAGGTAGTCGAGGCCGCCGCCGCCCACCTCCTCCGGCATGTTGAAGGCGTACAGGCCAGCAGCCAGCGCCTTGCCGCGAATCTGCGCGGCCAGCTCGGGGGATACCGCGTCGGCGCGGTCGACTTCTTCCTCGTGGGGCAGCAGTTCCTTCTCGACAAAGCTGCGCACGGTGGCGACCAGCATCTCCTGCTCTTGGCTCAGTTGAAAGTTCATGGCGGGCTCCTGGGCTCAGCGGCCGATAAAGTGGGGGGTGCGTTTTTCCATGGCCGCGCGCAGCGCCTCGGCGCCGTCTTCGCTGCGTCCGCAGAGCAGGCCGGCGGCCAGCTCGGCCTCGAGCTGGGCCGCCAGGGTGCGCTGGGCGCCCTCGCGGATCAGGGTCTTGGTCTGGGCGAAGGCGAAGGTCGGCCCGGCCGCCAGGCGTGCGGCCAGCTCGCCGGCAACCGCAAGCAGCTGGTCATCGGCGCACAGCTCGCCGACCAGGCCGGCGGCCAGGGCGCGTTCGGCGCCCCAGGGCTGGTCGAGAAACAGCAGGCGCTTGGCCTGCTCGCTGCCGATCAGCCGCGGCAGGTGCCAGCTGGCGCCGGCATCCGGCGAGTAGGCCATGCTGGTGTAGCCGGCCTTGAAGCGCGCCGAGGCAGCGGCGATACGGAAGTCGCAGCACAGCGCCAGGTCCATGCCGGCGCCCAGCGCCATGCCGTTGATGGCGGCGATGGTCGGCTTGTCCAGGCTGTGCAGACGGCTCATCAGGGCATGGGCGGTCTCGGTCCAGCCGTAGCTCTCCAGCTCGCCGCGCGCTTCGGCCGCGGCCCACTCGGCCAGGTCGGCGCCGGCGCAGAAGCCCTTGCCCTGGCCGCTGAGGATCACCACGCGCACCTGGGCGCTGGCGTTCAGTTCGTTGAGCAGCGCGTGCAGGGCCTTGAGGGTGGGGATATCCAGCGCATTGCGCTGTTCCGGACGGTTCAGGGTGATCGCGGCGATGCCGCCTTCGACTTGCGTCAACAGACTCGCTTGGCTGTTCATGGGGATCCTCGTTGTTGTTGTCATGGCGTGGCCGGAAACCGGTGCCGGGCCTTGCCAATGGCTTTGATGAACAAGTGTTCAGCATCACTGAGCGCAATACTAAACACTCGTTCAGCAGTTCGGCAATCACCTTGGCTGCCCGACAGGCAAACTCATCTCATTGTTTTTATTGATATTTTTCTTTATTTACGGAGGCGCGTTACAACTTTGTACAACTGCTTACAGGGGCAAAGACAAAGGCCCGCGCGTTGCCGGGCGGGCCTTTGGCCAACGTGGGTTCGATCAGCTGGCGCTGAGCGCCGGCTCACCGGCCTGGCGCCGGGCCGGCGCCTCGGTCGACTCGGCGAGCGGCAGGATCTTGATGCAGAAGATGCCGTAGACCAGCGCGATCAGCGGGTTGATCCAGTTGAAGAAGGCGAACGGCGCGTAGGACAGCGTGGCCACCCCCAGGGTCGCGGCCATGTAAACGCCGCAGGCATTCCAGGGGATCAGCGAGGAGGTCACGGTGCCGCCGTCCTCGATGGTCCGCGACAGGTTGACCGCGGCCAGGCCGCGCAGGCGGTACTCCTCCTTCCACATCTGCCCCGGCAGCACCAGCGACAGGTACTGGTCGCCGGTCAGCACGTTGACCCCGATGCTGGTGGCCAGGGTCGCGCCGATCAGCGCGCCGACCGAATGCACGCCACGCACGATCAGGCCGAGCAGGTAGCGGATGAAGCCGATGCGCTCGAGCACCGCGGTCATCATCATCGAGCAGAACACCAGGAACGCCATGAACACCATGCCGGCCATGCCGCCGCGGCTGAGCAGGCTGTCGACCACCTCGTTGCCGCTCTGCGAGACGAAGCCGGTGGCCATCACCGTCCACAGCGCCTTGACCACCATCAGCAGGCCGGTCTGGCCGCTGCCTTCCATGAAGCGCTCGATCACCGGCGCCTGGAACAGCACCGCGAACAGGCAGGCCAGGGCGCTGCAGAGCATGATCGCCGGGAACGCCGGGACCTTGCGCACCGACAGCCCGAGCAGGGCCAGCAGCGGTATCAGGTTGTACCAGGCGATATTGAACGAATTCGCCAGCTCGGCCTTGAGCGCGCCGACATTGGAGATCGCCTCGCCCTGGACCTCGCTGGTCAGCGCCAGGATGCTGAACAACACCAGGGCGATCAGGAAGCTGGGCAGCGACACCCAGGCCATGTGGCGGATATGGGCGAACAGGTCGGAGCCCACCACCGCCGGGGCCAGGTTGGTGGTCTCCGACAGCGGCGACATCTTGTCGCCGAAATAGGCACCGGCCACCACCGCGCCAGCGGTGATTTCCGCCGACAGGCCGAAGCCGTGGGCGGTGCCCATCAGGCCCACGCCGATGGTCGCGGCGGTGGTCCAGGAGGAACCGATGCAGATCGACACGATGGCGCAGATCAGGCACGCCAGCGGGTAGAAGAATGCCGGTGACAGCAGGCTGAGGCCGGCGTACAGCAGGGTCGGCACGGTGCCGGCGAGGATGAAGGCGCCGATCAGCACGCCGATCGACAGGAAGATGAAGATCGGCCCCACCGTCTTGGCATTGGTGGCGGTGATCTCGCTTTCCAGTTCGTCCCAGCCGATGCCGTTCTTCATGCCGATCAGCGCGGCGAAGCAGCCGACCATGATCAGCGCCAGTTGCAGCGGGCCGGACATCGGGTCGTCGAACAGGCTCAGCGAGCCGGCGATCAGCGCCAGCAGGACGGCGCCTACCAGCAGCGCGTCCAGGGCGGAAAGTTTGCGGAGCTTCATTGTTGTTGTCTCCCAAGGACCAAGGTTCGATCGGGTTCAGTGCCCGATCCCGCCTCGATTATTGGCAAGCGATGTAAGCCCCCGTTGAACACCGGGAAACAAGATGTAAGAAGTGGTAACGCCGCTGTTACATCGCCGCGAGCCCGGTCTGAGCCTGCTGCGCCGCCTGCCGGGTGCCCGCCAGCAGCTCGCCGAGCGGCGCCGCGCAGGCCTGACAGGCGGCCGCATCCTGGGCCTCGGCCGCCGCCTCGAGCCGGCGCAGCAGCGCGGCCAGCGGCCGCCCGCCCAGCGTATCGCTGGCGCTGGCCAGGCGGTGTGCCTGCTCGGCGACGGCCATGAGGTCCGGCGCCTGCAGCGCCTCCAGCAGGGCGTCGCCCTGGTGCAGCGCATCCAGCAGCAGCTGCAGCAGCTGCGCGACCTTGGCCGCGCCGAGCTGCTGGCGATGCTCCTGCAGCACCCGCTCGTCGAGCAGCGCCTCGCCCGCCGCGGCAGTCTGCTGGCGGCCGAGGACGGCCAGGGCCCGGCGCAGCAGCGGCAGCTCGATTGGCTTGCCGATCACCCCCTGCATGCCCGCGTCCAGGTAGCCCTGCAGCTCGGCCGGTTGCAGGCTGGCGGTGAAGGCATAGATGGGCGTGGTGCGGTTGCGCCCGCGCGGGTCCTGGCGGATCTGCCGACACAGCTCGACGCCGCCCATGCCCGGCAGGTGCACATCGAGCAGAATCAGCTCGAATCGCCGCTGGCGGCACAGCTGCAACGCCGGCGCGGCGTCCTCCGCCAGGCTCACCCGGTGCCCCTCGCGCTCCAGCAGACCCTGGGCCACCTCGCGGTTCAGCTCGACGTCCTCGACCACCAGCACCTCCAGCGGCGCGAGCACTGGCGCCTGCGACGGCGACGCGGTCACCGCCGCCGGCACCTGTTCGAACGGCAGCCAGAGGTCGAACCAGAAGCGGCTGCCCTGGCCCTCGCGGCTGTGTAGCTGGATCTGGCTGCCCATGGCCTGCACCAGGCGCCTGCAGATCGCCAGGCCCAGGCCCGCGCCGCCATAGCGCCGGGCCACGCGCTCGTCGGCCTGGACGAAGCGCTCGAAGATCCGCGCCTGCAGCGCCTCGGCGATGCCGATGCCGTCGTCCTCGACCTGCAGGCGCAGCTGCTGGCGGCCGTCCTGCTGCGCCAGCAGCTCGACCCGCAGCTGCACCTGACCGCCCTCGGTGAACTTGATGGCGTTGGCCAGCAGGTTGGTCAGCACCTGGCGGAGGAACTGTTCGGGGCCGCGAAAATAGCCGCCCAGCTGCGGGTCGAGGTGGTGCAGCAGGCGGTTGCGATTTGCCTGGGCCCGGGGTTCGAGCAGGGTCAGCACTTCGTCGACCAGCTGGCGCAGGGAGAAGCCCACCGGCTCCAGGCTGGCCTGGCCCTCCTCCAGCTTGGCGAAGTCCAGCAGGTCGTTGAGCAGCGCCAGCAACCCCTCGCCCGCCTTGTGCAGGGCGCGCAGGCGGCGCTGGTCCTGCTCGCCCAGGGTCGCCTCGCGCAACAGCTCGGCCATACCGAGGATGCCGTTGAGCGGCGTGCGCAACTCGTGGCTCATGGTCGCCAGGAAGCGCGACTTGGCCAGGTTGGCCGCCTCGGCCTGTTCCTTGGCCTCGTGCAGGCTGGCGGTACGCCGCTCGACCATCTCCTGCAGCTCGTCCTTCTTGCCCTGCAGGGCCAGGCGATCGGCCTCGCGCCGGCGCAGGTCCTCGACGATGGCCTGGCGCATCTCGTCGAGGGCGTGGGCCACCGCGTCGATCTCGTCCTCTTCGCCGCGGGCGCGCTTGTCCAGCTGCAGCGGGCGCTGCCACTGGCCCTCGGCGAGCTGGCGGGAGAAGGCGGCCATGGCCAGCAGGTGGCGGGTGACCAGGCGGTGGAACAGCCAGGACAGGGTGATCGCCAGGCCGCAGATGAACAGGCCCATCCACAGCAGGTTGGCCAGGCCGCTGGCATACAGGCGCCGCTGTACCGCGGCCAGGTTGACGCCGATCTCCAGCGCGCCGAGCTCGCGCGGCGCCTCGTCGCTCACCTGGTAGCGCAGCGCGAAGCGACTGGTGCGCGCATCACCGGCCGGCAGGCGCTGGCCCTGCAGCAGGTCGAAGTCGGCGCTGTGCAGGCGCGCCCAGGCGATGTCGGGGAAGTCCACCAGACCGCGCAGCTGCACCTCCAGCTGGTCGCGGTTGAGGTCCCACAGGCTGCGCTCGATGCTGGCCAGGTAGCCGCTCTCGATCAGCGCCAGGCGCGCATCGATGTCCTGCATCTCGCGGCGGTACTCGAAGTACAGCTGCACGCCGCTGGCCAGCAGGGTGAAGCACAGGCTGAACAGCAATATGTAGCGCAGCAGGCGCCGCGACAGCCCGCCGGAGGGCGCCACCGCCCAGGATTTCACGGCTGCCCCGCCTGCATGGCGCGGTAGCCCTGCTCGCTCTCGCGCAGCCAGCGCTCAACCGCTCCGTCCGCCAGCAGGCGCTGCAGCTCGCGGTCGATGTCGGCCAGGCGCGCGGCCAGCGGCGAGCGTTGCGACACGGCGAAATACAGGTGGTCGACGGCCAGGGTCAGGGGCAGCACGGCGATCTGCTCGGCGCCCGGCAGGTGCTCGAGGAACAGCTGGCCGGTGCGCCGCTCATGGGCGATGAAGTCGATGCGGCCGCGAATCAGCTTGCCGAAGTTCTGCCGGTTGCTGGCCACCCACTCGACGTTGCCGTGGGCGGCGACGAAGCGGTCGAAGGCCTGGCCATAGCTCTCGCCGAACAGCAGGCCGCCGCGGTAGCCGGCCAGGTCCTCGAGGCGCTCGACCTGCAGCGGCTTGCCCCGGTTGTAGAACAGCACCACCTCTTCGCGCAGCAGCGGCACCTGGCTGAACACCAGGCTGCGCTCGCGCTCCGCCGAGCGGTAGGCGATCACCAGGTCCACCCGGCCCTCGGCGGCATCGGTCAGGCAGCGCTTCCAGTTGCCCAGCACCACCACCTCGAGCGGCAGGCCGAGACCCGCCATCACTTCGCGCACCGCCTGCGGCGCCAACCCGCGCACCGTGCCGGCGCTGTCGCTCCAGGACATCGGCGGGTAGACCGGATAGTCGCAGTAGCGCACCGTCGCGGGGGCCGTCCAGACGGGCGCCGCACCGGCCGCCCCGACCAGGCCCAGGCACAGCAGCAGGCCCAGGCACAGACGGCGGCTCATTGGCGGCTGCTGACCGCGCCGCTGAACAGGTAGCCGGCGCCATGGATGGTGATGATCAGCTGCGGATCGGCCGGGTCATCGTGCAGCTTGCGCCGCAGGCGGCCGACCAGCACGTCGATGGAGCGGTCGTTGGGCAGCCATTCGCGGTTGCGGATCTGGTCCATCAGCTGATCGCGGGTCAGGGTGTGGCCGGCGTTGCGCAGCAGGGCGCTGAGCAGCTGGAACTCGCCCTGGGTCAGCAGGCTTTCCTGGCCATCGGCGGCGACCAGCCGACGGCGGTCGACATCCAGGGTCCAGTCGCCGAAGTAGCGCATCTGCCGGACGTCCGCGCCGGCTCGCGGCGCCTGGGCGTGGCGTACCCGCCGCACCAGGTTCTTCGCCCGCGAGACCAGCTCGCGCGGGTTGAACGGCTTGACCACGTAGTCGTCGGCGCCGCACTCCAGGCCGACGATGCGGTCGATCTCGTCGTCGCGGCCGGTGATCAGGATGATGCCCACCTCCGAGCGCACCCGCAGCTCGCGGGTCAGGGTCAGGCCATCCTTGCCCGGCAGGCGGATGTCGAGCATGACCAGCTCCACCGGCCGCTGCGCCAGCAGGGCCTCGGCCTGCTCGGCCGTTTCGGCGCACTGCACGTCATAGCCGTCGCGCACCAGGTAGGAACTCAGCAGTTCCCGGATCAGCGGATCGTCGTCGACGATCAGCACGCGGGGTGTCGCCGTCATTACCTTGCCCCCGCCGCGTCGGTGCGCGGCCTGTTATTGATCTTGTGGGTTGCAGAGTCAGGTGTGGATTGCCCGGCCAATTTAGCCACTGCTGAACGGATGATCAACAGCCAGCAGCGGATTCAGCAGAAGCGCCGGTAGCCGCCACCCTGAAGACCATCGACCCAGGCCTCGCAGATCTGCACACCCTGCTCCGGGCTGAAGGTGCTGGGGTTGAGCCCGGATTCCAGCCACAGGCCATCGAGCAGCGCACTCAGGCCGATGGCCGCCAGGCCGGCGTCGAAGCCCTCCCAGCCCTGTTCGTCGGCCAGCTGCTGGAGCACCCGCAGAAGAATCGCCCGGTACTCGGCATAGGAATGGTCGTGGGCCCGCTTGATCGCCTCGGCGGTCTTCACCGCCCCCCAGAACGCCAGCCAGGCCTCGAGCAGCTGCGGGTCGAGCAATTCTGCGGAAAACGAGGCGCGAAAGAACGCCGACAGCCGCGCCCGCGGGCTCGGCGCCGCGGCGGCGATCGCCTCGCGCAGCAGGCCCATGACCCGTCCGGTGACCGTCAGGTAGGCTTCGGCCACCAGTTCGTCCTTGCCCGAGTAGTGGTGGCTGATCAGCCCCACCGACACCCCCGCCTCGGCGCAGATCTTGCGGATCGAGGCCCCCTGGAAGCCATGGCGCTTGAGGCAGCTCAAGGTCGCCTGGATCAGGTGCGCCTTGCGCAGCTCCGGTTCCAGTCGGGAAAAACGCGCTTCCTGGGTCATTGCCTGGGGCTCCTGTGGTCCTCGCGGTGGTTCTGAACGAATGTACAGCAAGATCATCTGCGCACCTACCCGAGAGGGGTATGGCTGCCATCGCGAAGCGGCCGGATAGTGGCCCAGACGCTTTCCTGCACGCCAACGACAAGAAAAGGTGGGACTGACATGCATAACACCCTCGCAGCACTCCTCAGCGCCACGCTGGTCGCCGCGCCGGCGCTGAGCTACGGCGACGAGCCGGCCCCCGGCAACACCCTGCGGGTCTACAACTGGTCGGACTATATCGGCGAGAACACCCTGGCCAACTTCGAGAAAGCCACCGGCATCCGGGTCATCTACGACACCTTCGACTCCTACGAGACGGTCCAGGGCAAGCTGCTGCCGGGGCACTCCGGCTACGATCTGGTGGTGCTCAACGCCGCTCTGGTGCCGCCGCTGATCCAGGCCGGGGTATTCCAGCCGCTGGACAAGCAGCAGCTGCCGAGCTGGCGCAACCTCGACCGCCTGGTGCTGGACAACATCCAGGCCTACGACCCCGGCGTGCGCTACTCGGCGCCCTATACCTGGGGCAGCAACGGCGTGACCTACAACGTCGACAAGATCCGCGCGCGGATGCCCGATGCACCCATCGGCTCGCTGGCGATGCTGTTCGACCCACAGATCGTCTCGCGCTTCGCCGACTGCGGGGTGACCCTGCTCGACGCCCCCACCGAGGTGATCCCGCTGGCCCTCACCTACCTGGGCCGCGACCCCAACAGCGCCAGGCCCGAGGACCTGGCCGCGGCCGAGGCGCTGCTGCTGTCGGTGCGCCCCTACATCAAGAAGTTCGACTCGGTCGGCTACCTCAGCGCCCTGCCCAACGGCGACCTGTGCATGGCCATGACCTGGTCCGGCGACTACGCCACCGCCAGCGCCAGGGCCGAGGAAGCCGGGGTCAAGATCGACCTCGACTACTTCATTCCGCGCGAGGGCTCGCTGATCTGGTTCGACAACTTCTACATCCCCAGCGACGCGCCGCACGCCGCCAATGCGCACAAATTCATCGAGTACCTGCTACAGCCCGAGGTGATGGCCGAGGTGACCGACTATGTGCGCTACGCCAACAGCAACCAGGCCGCCACCGCCCTGGTCGACGCCGCTATCCGCGACGACCCGGCGATCTACCCCGATGCGCGGACCCGCGAGCGACTGTTCGCGCAGAAGACCCAGCCGCTCAGGAGCATGCGCCTGATCAGCCGCACCTGGAACCGGGTGAAAACCGGCAAGTAACAGCCCCCAGCACAACTGCGCGGGGCTGCCGCAAGCCCCGCCCCCTCGACAGGACAAAGCCATGACCACCCTCACCCCGGCCTTCTTCGCCCAGTTCGACCAGGACCGCCTGACCGCCGCCGACCAGGCCCACTACATGCACGGCTACCACGTGTTCGACGAGCACCGCGAGCAGGGTGCGCTGAACATCGCCGCCGCCGAAGGCGCCTACATCTACGACACCGCCGGCAACCGCTACCTCGACGCCGTCGGCGGCATGTGGTGCACCAACATCGGCCTGGGCCGCGAGGAGATGGCCCAGGCCATCGCCGACCAGGTGCGCCAGCTGGCCTACTCCAACCCCTTCTCCGACATGGCCAACGTCACCGCCATCGAACTGTGCGAGAAGCTCGCCAGCCTGGCGCCGGGCGACCTCGACCACGTGTTCCTCACCACCGGCGGCTCCACCGCGGTGGACACCGCCTACCGGCTGATCCAGTTCTACCAGAACAGCCGCGGCAAGCCGGCGAAGAAGCACGTCATCGCGCGCCACGGCGCCTACCACGGCTCCACCTACCTGACCATGTCGATCGGCAACAAGGCCGCCGACCGCGCGCCGGAGTTCGACTTCCTGCGCGACAAGATCCACCACGTCTCCTGCCCGCACCCCTACCGGGCGCCGGAGGGCATGAGCGAGGCGGATTTCCTCGACTTCCTGGTCGCCGAGTTCGAGGACAAGATCCTCAGCCTCGGTGCCGAGCGGGTCGCCGCCTTCTTCGCCGAGCCGATCATGGGCTCGGGCGGGGTGATCATCCCGCCCCGCGGCTACCACAAGCGCATGTGGGAGGTCTGCCAGCTGCACGACGTGCTCTACGTGTCCGACGAGGTGGTCACCTCGTTCGGCCGCCTGGGCAAGTTCTTCGCCTCCGAGGAGCTGTTCGGCGTGCAGCCGGACATCATCACCACCGCCAAGGGCCTGACCTCCGGCTACCTGCCGCTGGGCGCCTGCATCTTCTCCGAGCGCATCTGGCAGGTGATCGGCGAGCCGGGCAAGGGCCGCTGCTTCACCCACGGCTTCACCTACAGCGGCCACCCGGTGAGCTGCGCCAGCGCCCTGAAGAACATCGAGATCATCGAGCGGGAGAACCTGCTGGCCCACGTCGAGGACGTCGGCGCCTACCTGGAGCAGCGCCTGCAGACCCTGGCCGGCCTGCCGCTGGTCGGCGACGTGCGCTGCCAGCGGCTGATGGCCTGCGTCGAGTTCGTCGCCGACAAGCGCAGCAAGGCGCTGTTCCCGGAGGCGCTGAACATCGGCGAGAAGATCCACCGGCGCGCCCAGGCCAAGGGCCTGCTGGTGCGTCCGATCGTCCACCTCAACGTGATGTCGCCGGCGCTGACCATCACCCACGCCCAGGTCGACGAGATCGTCGAGACGCTGCGCAGCTGCATCCTCGAGACCGCCGCCGAGCTACAGCGCAGCGGCCAGTACGCCGGCCACTGATGCTCGCCACCGGCTCGCCCGCGGCCCTGCGCCGCGGGCCCTTACCGATCCCCGGCGAGGCCGCTAGACTGGCGGCCATGCACACACCAGCCATTCTCCCCGGTCATTCGCTGGGCGCCCTGCAGGCCTGGCATGCGGGCGCGGCCCGGGCCCTGGCGCACTGCCGCGAGGCCGACTTCGTCGAATGCCTGGCCGAGGCCCTGTACCAGCTGACGCCGATCGAGTCGATGCTGTTCATCCTCGAGCGCCAGGGCCAGCCGCCGCAGCTGCTGCACCAGCGCGGCATCCCCGCACCGTACCGGCAGACCCTGATCGATCGCTATTTCGCCCGCGGCTACATGCTCGACCCGTTCTGCCTGGCGGTGGAAAAGGGCCTGGCCGAGGGCTTCTACCACCTCTCCGAGATCGCCCCGGACGACTTCTTCGCCAGCGAGTACTACAAGACCTACTACCTGAAGAACGGCTCGGTGGAGGACAGCTACTACATCGTCGACCTCGATGCCCAGCGCAAGATTTCCCTGTGCCTGTACCAGGGCTGCAGCGCCGCACGCTTCAGCCCGGAGCAGCTGCAGCTGCTGCGGGCGGTACAGCCGCTGGTGCGCGAGCTGATCCTGCAGTTCGCCAGCGGCGGCGGGCTCGAGCAGCGGCTCGCCCTCGACGGCAGCGACGAACGCGCGGCGCCGACCCTGAGCCCGCAGATCCAGGCGGCGTTCGCCAGCTTCGGCAGCGACCTGCTGACCGAGCGCGAACGCGAGATCGCCCACCTGATCCTGCGCGGCCACTCGGTCAAGTCCACCGCGCGGGAGCTGGCGATCTCCCCGGAAACCGTGCGCATGCACCGCAAGAATCTCTACACCAAGCTGCAGATCGGCTCGCAGGCCGAACTCTTCTCGCTGTTCATCCGCTGGCTCGGCGCTCTCCCGGTGCCGACCGCCCCGACCGGCGACACGCCAGCCCGCACATAAAAAAGCCCCGCCAGATGGCGGGGCTTTTCAGGTGCGACGCAGCGCTTACAGGTAGTAGGCCTGCAGCGGCGGGAAGCCGTTGAACTCCACCGCGCTGTAGCTGGTGGTGTAGGCGCCGGTGGACAGCCAGTAGAGGCGGTCGCCGATGGCCAGGTTGAGCGGCAGGCCGTACTTGTAGTGCTCGTACATGATGTCGGCGCTGTCGCAGGTCGGCCCGGCGATCACCACCTCTTCCATCTCGCCCTTCTTCTCGGTCCAGATCGGGAACTTGATCGCCTCGTCCATGGTTTCGATCAGGCCGCCGAACTTGCCCACGTCGGTGTACACCCAGCGCTCCACGGCGGTGCGCGACTTGCGCGAGACCAGCACCACTTCGCTGACCAGGACACCGGCGTTGGAGATCAGCGAACGGCCCGGCTCGAGGATGATTTCCGGCAGCTCGTCGCCGAAGTCGTCCTTGAGGAAGCGGATGATTTCCTCGGCGTAGGTTTCCAGGCTGTTGGTGCGGGTGATGTAGTTGGCCGGGAAGCCGCCGCCCATGTTGATCATCTTGAGGACGATGCCGTCTTCTTCCTTGAGGCGCTCGAAGATCACCTTGACCTTGGCGATGGCCGCGTCCCACACGCCGATGTCGCGCTGCTGGCTGCCGACGTGGAAGGACACGCCGTAGGGCTCCAGGCCCAGCTGGCGGGCGAGGATCAACAGGTCCATGGCCATGTCGGTCTGGCAGCCGAACTTGCGCGACAGCGGCCAGTCGGCCGAGGTCGAGCCCTCGGTGAGGATGCGCACGTAGACCTTGGAGCCCGGGGCGGCCTTGGCGATGTTGCGCAGGTCGGCCTCGGAGTCGGTGGCGAACATGCGCACGCCCTTCTCGAAGAAGTAGCGGATGTCCTTGGATTTCTTGATGGTATTGCCGTAGCTGATGCGCTCCGGACCGACGCCGCGGCTCATCACCTTGTCCAGCTCGTAGATCGAGGCGATGTCGAAGTTCGAGCCCTTGTCCTTGAGCAGGTCGATGATTTCCACCGCCGGGTTGGCCTTGACCGCGTAGTAGATCTTGGCGAACTCGAAGCCGGCGCGCAGGTCGTCGTAGGCCTGGCTGATGATCTGCGTGTCGATCACCACGAACGGGGTTTCGTGCTTGTCGGCGAAGGCCTTCATCTTCTGGAAGGTTTCGCGCGGATAGTAGTCTTCAACTTCAATCGACATGCGGGGGCTCCAATGGCAAAACAAGCAAAGGTAGTTAGGGGTGCCTTACTAAGTAATAGCAAAGCGCGAACGCCTGATCAGTTTCCCCACTTTGGTTCGCCTACTTCCCAAGGCATGTCGCCGAGTATCGCGCACGATCTCTCGTCGTCAGTACTTGAGCCGGATGGATCGTTGCCAGCATGGACGTTCGGGCGCGAACTTTAGGACCCCATGGGGTTGAGATCAATCATAAATTGTCGCCTTTTTGCCCCGTCTGGCCTCACCCGGGCGAATCGTTGAGGATTCAAAACAACTCGTCATGAAATGCTGCACAAAGCCCACAATCCCGGGGGTTTTACCCGACCATCAGCGAGCGCCGCGCGGCACGGCGTTTACCGGTATAATCGGCGCCTTTTTTGACAGACCGACTATCAGTCGACGGGTTCCCCCAGCATGAGCAAGCAGGCCGCCGAAGTCGCCAAGAGGCGCACATTCGCCATCATCTCCCACCCGGACGCCGGTAAGACCACCATCACCGAGAAGCTGTTGCTGATGGGCAAGGCAATCGCCGTCGCCGGCACGGTGAAGTCGCGCAAATCCGACCGCCATGCCACGTCCGACTGGATGGAGATGGAAAAGCAGCGCGGCATCTCCATCACCACCTCGGTGATGCAGTTCCCCTACCGCGAGCACATGATCAACCTGCTCGATACCCCCGGTCACGAGGACTTCTCCGAAGACACCTACCGCACCCTGACCGCGGTCGACAGCGCGCTGATGGTGCTCGACGGCGGCAAGGGCGTCGAGCCGCGCACCATCGCCCTGATGGACGTGTGCCGGCTGCGCGACACGCCGATCGTCAGCTTCGTCAACAAGCTCGACCGCGACATCCGCGACCCGATCGAGCTGCTCGACGAGATCGAGGCGGTGCTGAAGATCAAGGCCGCGCCCATCACCTGGCCGATCGGCTGCTACCGCGACTTCAAGGGCGTTTACCACCTGGCCGGCGACTACATCATCGTCTATACGCCGGGCCACGGCCACGAGCGCACCGAGACCAAGATCATCGAGAAGCTCGACTCCGACGAGGCCCGCGCCCACCTGGGCGACGAGTACGAGCGCTTCATCGAGCAGCTGGAGCTGGTCCAGGGCGCCTGCCACGAATTCGACCAGGACGAGTTCCTCAACGGCCAGCTGACCCCGGTGTTCTTCGGTACCGCCCTGGGCAACTTCGGCGTCGACCATGTGCTCGATGCGGTGGTCGACTGGGCGCCGATGCCGCTGCCCCGCGCCGCCCATGAGCGGACCGTGGAGCCCCAGGAAGAGAAGTTCTCGGGCTTCGTGTTCAAGATCCAGGCGAACATGGACCCGAAACATCGCGACCGCATCGCCTTCATGCGCATCTGCTCGGGCAAGTACAGCCAGGGCATGAAGATGCGCCATGTGCGCACCGGCAAGGACGTGCGCATCGGCGACGCCCTGACCTTCTTCTCCAGCGAGCGCGAAATGCTCGACGAGGCCTATGCCGGCGACATCATCGGCCTGCACAACCACGGCACCATCCAGATCGGCGATACCTTCAGCGAAGGCGAGAACCTGGGCTTCACCGGCATCCCGCACTTCGCCCCGGAACTGTTCCGCCGCGTGCGCCTGAAGGACCCGCTGAAGTCCAAGCAGCTGCGCCAGGGCCTGCAGCAGCTGGCCGAGGAAGGCGCGACCCAGGTGTTCTTCCCCGAGCGCAGCAACGACATCATCCTCGGCGCGGTCGGCGTGCTGCAGTTCGATGTGGTCGCCAGCCGCCTGAAGGAGGAATACAAGGTCGAATGCGCCTACGAGCCGGTCACCGTCTGGTCGGCGCGCTGGATCGACTGCGCCGACAAGAAGAAGCTCGAGGAGTTTTCCAACAAGGCGGTGGAAAACCTGGCCCTGGATGGCGGCGGCCACCTCACCTACCTGGCGCCGACCCGGGTCAACCTGAGCCTGATGGAAGAGCGCTGGCCGGGCATCAAGTTCCGCGCCACCCGCGAACACCACTAAGCCAGGCCATGCGCCGCGGGGCTCCCCGCCCCCGGCCGGATCAGGCCCGGCTGGACTAGGTTCGGCCAGACTAGGCTCGGCCGGATCAGGCTCGGCCGGACTAGGCCTCGACCGGCTGAGCGAACAGCACCACCACCAGGGCGACCAGCAGGCCGGCGGCAAAAGCGCCGGCGCGCAGCCACTGGCCCTGGCGCCCGGCGCAAAGGGCGGCCTGCAGCGACTGCAGGGCGTAGTAGATGACGAACATCTTCGAGGCGTAGGTGATGATCTCGTAGATGTTCGCCAGCCAGGTGATGGCGATCGCCACCAGGGCGGTGACCAGGTTGCCCAGGCGCACCCGCAGGCGCCCGCCCGATGCACCGGCCAGCAGGCCGCCGGCACCGTTCATGTCGGCCACCGCCGCCGACAGCTGCGAGGCCAGCGCGGTGAGGATCAGCAGCGGCGCCACCGCCGTGCCCAGCGGCCGCAGCAGATCGATGATCTTGGTTTCCCCGCCCTCGGCCGGCAGGCCATTGCTGAACTGACTGGTGACCAGCAGCAGGAAGGCCAGGTAGATAGCGCTGGCGATCCACTGCGCCCAGCGCATGCTGCGCACCCGGGTCGCACCGTCATACTTGCTGCCCAGGTAGCGCGAGGTCTCGAAACCCTGCACCAGGATCACCAGACCCAGGAGGATCTCCAGCGCCCGCCAACCCTGCTCATGGGCCTGCCCGGCCCAGACCAGTTCGCCGGCCGCGAACGCACTCAGGTTCACCTGCGCCAGCACCGCCAGCAGGCCGCCGATCAGCGCCAGCTTCAGCGCCACCACCAGCACCTCGAGGCGCTCCAGCCCGGACAGGCCGCGTAACAGCCCGAGCAAGCCGATCGCGGCGATCACTGCGGTCGACAGCAGGCGAATCCAGAACGGATCGACCACGTCCCCCAGACGCAGGCCGAAGGCGGCAAACAGGTTGAGGTAGTAGGCCACCGAAACGAAGTAGGCCAGCGCCAGGGCCAGCTCGGACAGCCGCTCAAGGCCCAACTGGAGCTTCGGCGGCTGCCTGTCCAGGGCCGGTTCGACCTGGACGATGTTGTAGCGGATGGCCGCACCGAACCAGTAGCCCAGGCCACAGAGCACGAGCATCGCCAGCCAGGCCCAGTTGCCCACGGTATGGGCGAGGATGGGGCCCGCCACCAGGAACCCCGAGCCGATGATCGAGGCCAGTGGGGTCACCGTCGCCCGCCACAGGGGGGCGGCCAGCAGACGAGGCTGGAACAGCAAGACGCCAAGCAGCAGGGCCACGCCGATCAATACGCCATTGTTGAGGCTGAGCATCTTCCCCCCCGCCGCTTGCCTGGGCCCTGGGTCGAATCCTGCCGCCGCGGAGCGCGGCAAGGCAAGCGAAGTTTGCTAGCATGCGTACCAGGACCCGCTCACCACCCTGGCCCGCCGCCCCAGCGCCCGCCTGTGTCCCTGCGTTTCTGGAAATCATGGAAAACCCGTCGCCCGCTGTTGCCCTGACCCCCACCCAACGCCTGCGTGAGCGCCGTCGCCGCTTGCGCAGCCTGCGCCAGCGCGCCGCCTTCTGGCTCGGCGCCCTGCTGGTCGGCCTTACCGCCCTGGCCTTCGCCTGGCTGGCCGACCATGCCTTCGAACAATTCGAGTGGTTGCTGAGGCAGAGTGTCTACTGGCCCTGGCTGGTCACCCCGCTGGGCTTCGCCCTGCTCGCCTGGCTGACCCAGGGCTGGCTGAAGGAAGCCAAGGGCAGCGGCATCCCCCAGGTCATCGCCAGCCTGGAGCGACCCTCGACGCGCCTGCGCAACCAGCTGCTGGCGGTGCCGGTGGCCATCGCCAAGATGCTGCTGACGGTGCTGGCCCTGCTCTGCGGTGCCTCGGTCGGCCGCGAGGGGCCGACGGTGCATGTGGGCGCGGCGCTGATGTACAACTTCGGCCGGCGCCTCGGCCTGCATGGCCGCCACGCCCTGTCCGGGCTGATCATGGCCGGCGGCGCCGCCGGCATCGCCGCCGCCTTCAACACCCCGCTGGCCGGCGTGGTGTTCGCCATCGAGGAACTCAGTCACCGCATGGAGCAGAGCTTCAACGGCCTGATCCTGATGGCCGTGCTGATCGGCGGCATGGTCACCCTCGGCCTGGTCGGCCGCTACAGCTATTTCGGCGACCTCAGCGCCGAACTGCCGCTGAGCAGCGCCTGGCTGGCGGTGCTGGTCTGCGGCCTGCTCGGCGGCGTGCTCGGCGGCCTCTACTGTCGCCTGGTACTGCCGGCCAGGCGCGGCCCGCTGGCGGTGCTCGGCGCCTGGCGCGCGCGCCGCCCGGTGCTGTTCGCCGGCGCCTGCGGCCTGGTGCTGGTGCTGCTCGGGGTGATTTCCGGCCAGCACGTGTTCGGCACCGGCTACGCCGAGACCCGCGCCCTGCTCGAGGGCGAGCCACAGACCGACGCCCTGTTCATCCTGTGGAAATTCCTGGCCAACGTGGTGTCCTACCTGGCCGGGATTCCCGGCGGCCTGTTCTCGCCGTCGCTGGCAGTCGGCGCCGGCATGGCGCCCTGGCTGGTCGACTGGGTACCCGGGATCGACCTGGGCACCGCCGGCCTGCTCGGCATGGCCGCCTACCTGGCCGGGGTCACCCGCACGCCGCTGACCGCCACGGTGATCACCATCGAGCTGTCGCACAGCCAGGACATGGCCCTGCCGATTCTCGCCGCCAGCGTGCTGGCCAGCAGCATTTCCGCACGCATCTCGCCGGTGGCGCTGTACCGAGCCTTCGCCGAACAGTTGCTGGACGCCATCACCCCGGTGCGCGGCGCCAGCAAGTGAGCCGCGGGCGCTTCAGGCCGCGGACTCGGCGACCAGCGGCTGCAGCTCGCGGCGCTTGAGCAGCGCATAGGCCACCCCGGTGAGCAGGCTGCCGGCGACGATCGCCAGCAGGTACAGCGCCGCATGGTTGATCGCGTTGGGGATCAGCAGGACGAACAGGCCGCCATGCGGCGCCATCAGCTTGCAACCGAAGTACATCGACAGGGCGCCGGTCAGGGCGCCGCCGGCGATACTGGCCGGAATCACCCGCAGCGGGTCCTTGGCGGCGAAGGGAATCGCCCCCTCGGAGATGAAGCACAGGCCCAGCACCCCGGCGGCCTGACCGGCCTCGCGCTCGCTCAGGGCGAACTTGTGCCGGGCCAGCAGCGAGGCGATGGCCATGCCAATCGGCGGCACCATGCCGGCAGCCATCACCGCCGCCATGGGCGCATAGCTCTGCGAGGCCAGCAGGCCGACGGAGAAGGCATAGGCCGCCTTGTTGATCGGCCCGCCGAGGTCGACGCACATCATGCCGCCGAGCAGCAGACCAAGCAGGATGGCGTTGGTACTGCCCATGCTGTCGAGAAAGCCGGTCAGGCTGGCGAGCATGCCGGCCACCGGCTGGCCGACCAGGTAGATCATCACCAGACCGGTGAACAGGCTGGCCAGCAGCGGGATGATCAGGATCGGCTTGAGCGCCTCGACGCTGCCCGGCAGCTGCAACCAGCGGTTCAGGGCGCGGGCGGCGTAGCCGGCGAGGAAGCCGGCGATGATCCCGCCGATGAAACCGGCGCCCAGGCTGCCGGCCAGCAGGCCGCCGATCATGCCGGGCGCCAGGCCCGGGCGGTCGGCGATCGAATAGGCGATATAGCCGGCCAGCACCGGCACCATGAGCTTGAACGCGGCGTCGCCGCCGATCTGCATCAGCGCCGCGGCCAGGCTGCCCTCCTGCTTGAACGCCTCGATGCCGAAGACGAACGACAGGGCGATCAGCAGGCCGCCGGCCACCACCATCGGCAGCATGTAGGACACCCCGGTGAGCAGGTGCTTGTAGGGCCCGGCCTGCCCCGCCGGCTTGGCCGCCGGGGCGCTGTCCGCGGTGCTCGCGGCGGCCAGCGGCACCGCCTCGGTCAGGGCCCGCTCGAGGGTCTGGCGCGGCTGCTTGAGGGCCACCCCGGTGCCGCAGCGAAATACCTTCTTGCCGGCGAAGCGGGCGGTATCCACCTCGATATCGGTGGCCAGCAGCACCGCATCGGCGCCGGCGATCGCGTCCTCCGCCAGCAGATTGCGCGCGCCCACCGAGCCGCGGGTCTCCACCTGCAGGTCGTAGCCGAGCTGGGCGGCGGCCTGCTGCAGGGCCTCGGCGGCCATGAAGGTATGCGCCACCCCGGTCGGGCAGGCCGTCACCGCCACCAGCCGCGGCCTGGCCGCAGCGCTGGCGGACTCGACGGCCTGCAAAGGCGTGGCCCGCTCGGCCGCCTCGCACAGAAAGCGTTGCGGGTCGGCCAGCGCCTCGGCCGGCGTCGCCTGCACCAGGCGCTTGCCGACGAAACGCTGCAGCGCCAGCTCGCCGGTCTTGACCACCACCACCAGATCGGCGGCGGCGATGTCCGCCTCCGTCAGCGGCGAGCCGATCGCCCGCGGATCATGCACCTCGACCCGGGTGGACCAGCCCAGGCGCTGGGCGGCGGCCTCGAGCAGGCGCGAGCAGAGCACGCTGGTGACCATGCCGTTGGGGCAGGCGGTGACGATCAGCAGATTCATGGTGAAGACCTCTTTCTTGTTTTAATCCAGGGACGCGATGCTCACGCCGGCTTCCAGACATGCCAGTTGCTCCCGGTCGTGGATACCGAAGCCCAGTTGGGTCACCGCCTGGGCGGCCACCGCGGTGGCCAGGCGCAGGGTGCGCTCGGCCGGCCAGCCGCAGAGCAGGCCGTGCAGGGTCGCGGCCAGCAGCGAATCGCCGGCGCCGACGGTGCTGACCACCTCGACCCGTGGCGGCTTGGCCTGCAGGGCAAAATCCGCACCGAACCAGCAGACCCCGGCGGCGCCGCGCGACAGCAGCACATGCTCGACGCCCTGGCCGCGCAGGCGGCGCGCCGCCGCCAGCAACTCGGCCGAGGCATCCGGCGCCAGTCCGCAGGCCTCGGCCAGCTCCTCCTCGTTGGGTTTGATCAGCCAGGGCGCCTGGGCCAGGCCGGCCCGCAGGGCGGCGCCGCTGCTGTCCAGGGCCAGCGGCACGCCGCCCCCCTGCAGGCGGCGCAGCAAGGCGGCGAACCACGGCGGGCTGACACCCTGGGGCAGGCTGCCGGCCACCACCACGGCGTCGTGGCCGGCTACCATCGCCTCGAGCGCCTCGAGCAACTCGGCCTGCCGTTCGGCGCCGACCTGCAACCCCGGCCCGTTGAGATCGGTGATGCGCCCGTCGCGCTCGGCCAACTTGATGTTGCTGCGGGTCTCGCCAGGCACGCGGACGAAGGCATCGAGCAGGCCGCGGCGGTCGAACAGGGCCTCGAACGGCGCCGCATTGGCCGCACCGAGAAAGCCGGAGACCGTAACCTTGTGGCCGAGGTCGGCGAGCACCTGGGCGACATTGAGGCCCTTGCCGGCAGCATGACTGACCTGTCCCAGGCTGCGGTTGACCGCGCCGGGCTGCAGGCTGTCGAGGCGCACGGTCAGGTCCAGTGCCGGGTTCAGGGTCAGGGTCAGGATGCGCGCCATCACTGCCCCTCCTCGACCAGCGCGCGCACCGCCGCCGCGCTCTCCAGGCCCAGGGCCTGGTCGGCCAGGGTCTGGCTGTGGCGATAATCCAGCTCGCGCACCCGCGCCTTGACCAGGGCGATCGAGCGTGGCGCCACGCTCAGCTCGTCCACCCCCAGGCCGACCAGCAGCGGTACCGCCAACATGTCGCCGGCCAGCTCGCCGCACACCCCGACCCACTTGCCCTGGGCATGGGCCGCCTCGACCGTCATGCCGATCAGGCGCAGCACCGCCGGGTGCAGGCCGTCGGCCTGGGCCGACAGGGTCGGGTGATCGCGGTCGATGGCCAGGCAATACTGGGTGAGGTCATTGGTGCCGATGCTGAAGAAGTCCACCTCGCGCGCCAGCACCGGCGCCAGCAGCGCCGCGGAGGGCACCTCGACCATGATTCCCAGCTGCAGGTCGGCCAGGGGAATTTCCTCGCGCAGGCGCAGGGCAAGGTCACGCGCCGCGCGCCACTCCTCGATGGCGCCGACCATCGGGAACATGATCCGCAGCGGCCGGCCCTCGGCGGCGGCCAGCAGGGCGCGCAGCTGGGTCTCGAGGATGTCCGGGCGCTGCAGGCTGAGACGGATGCCGCGCACGCCGAGGAAGGGGTTGCTCTCCGCCGGCATCGGCCAGTAGGGCAGCGGCTTGTCGCCGCCGACATCCAGGGTGCGCACTACCAGCGGCCGGCCATCGAGCGCATCGAGCACGCGGCGGTATTCGCTTTCCTGGGTGGCCTGGTCCGGCGCCTGCGGATGGTCCATGAACACCAGCTCGGTACGCAGCAGGCCGACCGCCTCGGCACCCAGCTCCACCGCCTCGGCGGTGTCGCCACTGGCGCCGATATTGGCCGCCACCTCCACGCGATGGCCATCGCCGGTCACCGCCGGCTGCAGGCGCTCGGCATGGGCGCGCTCGCGGCGCCGCAAGCCGGCCTCGCGCTCGCGCCTGGCCTGCTGCAGGGTCTGCGCATCCGGCGCCACCCGTACCAGGCCGCGCTCGCCATCGAGCAGCAGCTCGGTGCCCTGGGTCAGCGCCAGCACCGCCTCACCGCCCCCAACCACCGCCGGGATGCCCAGGGTGCGGGCGATGATCGCGCTGTGCGCGGTGGCGCCACCGCGGGCGGTGAGGATGCCGGCCACGCGCTGACGATCGAGGCAGGCGACATCCGAGGGCGCCACCTCGTCCATCACCAGGATATAGGGTTGCTCCGGCTCGACCGGCGCCGCGACCCCGCACAATTCGGCCAGCACCCGCCGGCCGACGTCGCGCAGGTCGGCGGCGCGCTCGGCCAGCAGCGCGTCGTGCAGCGCCTCCTGCTGCTGCGCCGCGGCGTCGATCTCGGCGCTCCAGGCCGCCTCGGCGCTGAGGCCTTCGGCCAGGCGCGCCTCGACCTCCTCGCGCAGTGCCGGATCACCCAGCATGGCCCGGTGGGTAGTGAATATTTCGCGAATATTGGCCTCGGCCGTCGACTCGACCAGCCGTTGAATGTGCCGGTCCACCTGCTCCAGGGCCTGGCGCAGGCGCTGCAACTCGACCACCAGCCCGCCGCCCTGGTGTGAATACTCGAATGTCTGAGCAGTGCGCACCAGCGCAGGCCCCATGGCGATACCCGGCGCGGCGGCAACCGCCTGCAGGCGTGCGCCCGCGGCGGGGGCCGGCGTCTTGCCGCGGCTCGGCGTCGCATCGGCAGGGCTCAGCTCGGATCGCGCGGCACCGGCCACCCAGGGCTCGATGGTTTCGCCGAGGCCATCGAGCACCGCCGCCTCGAGGGCGGCCAGGGCATCTTCGGCGATCACCGGTTCGGCGCTGAACTCCAGGGCCTGGCCGCGCCGGGCGCCGAGGCCGAGCAGCCTGCTCAGGCTCTTGGCCGACACCCCCTGCCCCGCCTCGCCGGCCAGGCGTACCCTGATTTCGCCGGAGAAGGACTGGGCGATCTCGGTCAGCAGCTTGGCCGGTCGCGCATGCAGGCCGTGGGCATTGGCCAGGGTCACGCAGCGGGTCGGCCAGTCGGCCGGCAGCTCGCCGCCCAGGGCCTCGAGCACGCTGCGGCTGCTGGTGGCCTGGCTGAAGGTGGCCCCCTGACCGGCGATCAGCAGGTCGCACAGCCGCTCGAGCAATCGTCGATGGGCCTCGCCGAGGCTGGCCAGGCAGAACAGTCCGGTGAGCGACTGGCCGTGCAGCTGCAGCGGCTGCGCCGGGGTGACGAAGGCCAGCCCCGGGCGCAGCACGGCCTGGTCACTGTGCAGCCACCAGAGGCCGTTGCCCAGCGGTAGCGGCTGGCCCTGGGCCAGGCTGTTGGCGAAGCCGGAGGCCGCGCAGTCGGCCTTCTTCAGCAGGCGCGCGCCCTGCCAGAGCAGCTCGTCGAAGTCCTCGGCGGCCAGGCCCAGGCCGATCAGCTGGCTGTCCAGGGCCAGCTCCTGGGGCGCGCCCTGCAGCAGTTCAACCAGCGCCTCGGGCTCGCGCGCCTCGCGCAGCGCCTGACTGAGATCGCCTTCGCCGAGGGCCCGGGTGAGCAATTGCAGCAGGCGCAGGTGCTCGTCGGAACGGGCGGCGATGGCAATCGCCAGATAGACTCGCTGGCCGTCGCCCCAGTCCACGCCGTCGGGGAACTGGATCAGGCGTACGCCGGTGTGGAACACCTGATCGCGGGTGTCCGGGGTGCCATGGGGAATGGCCACGCCCTGGCCCAGGTAGGTCGAACCCTGCGCCTCGCGCGCCTGCATGCCGGCCAGATAGCCGGGGGCGACCAGGCCGTCGTCGATCAGACGCCCGGCCAGCAGCGCCAGGGCCGCCGCCTTGTCGGGCGCGCTGGCGCCCATCTGGATCTGGCTGGCATTGAACTCGAGCATCGGGGTTCTCCTCTGGCGGCTGAGGTCGGCAATCCACGAAGAATAGCCAATGAAATCTGCTGCTGAAACGTTTCACCTAGGACTGGCACGTTACCCGATAATCGGTGATCCTAGAAGCCCGGTCGTCACCGCCGCGCATACCGCGCTCAGGATCAGCCCCTTGAAACTTACCGACATCGCCCGCCTGGCCAAGGTTTCCGTGACCACCGCCAGCTACGTGATCAACGGTCAGGCCGCCCAGCGGCGGATCAGCCCGGCCACGGTCGAACGCGTGCTGGAGGTGGTCGAGCGCCACGGCTACCGCCCCGACCAGCAAGCCGCCGGCCTGCGCCGCGGGCAGAGCCGCTGCCTGGGCTTCATCCTGCCGGACCTGGAGAACCCCAGTTACGCGCGCCTGGCCAAGCTGCTCGAGCAGCGCGCCCGCGGTGCCGGTTACCAGCTGCTGATCGCCAGCTCCGACGACGACCCGGCTAGCGAGCGGCAGTTGCTCGAGCTGTTTCGCTCGCGCCGCTGCGATGCGCTGATCGTCGCCAGCTGCCTGCCCCAGGACGACCCGGCCTACCGGCGCCTGAGCGATGGCGGGGTACCGGTGATCGCGGTCGATCGGGCGCTGGACCCCGCCCACTTCCGCTCGGTGGTCAGCGACGACCAGGCCGCCGGCACCCTGCTCACCAGCAGCCTGCTGAGCCCACCGCCGCGGCATATCGCCCTGCTCGGCGCGCGCCCGGAACTGGCGATCAGCCAGGCCCGCGAACGCGGCTTTCGCCTGTCCCTGGCAGGCTTCGACGGTCGCGTCAGCGTCAGCCATGGCGAGCAGTTCAGCCGCGCCAGTGGCTACCGGCAGATGCGTGCGCTGCTCGAAGCCGGGGAAGACGCGCCAGATGCCCTGGTGACCACCGCCTACGTGCTCCTCGAAGGGGTGTTCGATGCGCTGCAGGAACAGGCCGAAGCCGGGGCCGACCAACTGCGCCTGGCGACCTTCGGCGATACCCAATTGCTCGACTTCCTGCCGCTGCGGGTCAACGCGATTTCCCAGCAACATGAGCGGATTGCCGAGCGGGTGCTGCACTGGACGCTCAGGGCTATCGAGCAGGACGACTACCGACCCGGCGTGGAGGCCATCCCGCGCCGGCTGAAGAGCCGCCGGGACGGGTGACTGGGCACTGGCGCATCGCCGGCAAATCGCCGATGCTCTGCCCATGCGCCTGATCGACAGCCACACCCATCTGGACTTCCCCGACTTCGATGCCGACCGCGGCGAGCTGCTGGCGCGCTGCCGCGCCCAGGGGGTGGAGCGGCTGGTGGTGCTCGGGGTGTACCAGGGCAACTGGCAGCGCCTGTGGGATCTGGTGCAAGGCGATGCCGGCCTGTACGCCGCCTTCGGCCTGCACCCGGCCTACCTGGATCAGCACCGCCCCGAACACCTGAGGGAGCTACGCGACTGGCTCGAGCGCCTGGCCGGTCATGCGCGGCTGTGCGCAGTGGGCGAGTTCGGCCTGGATTACTTTCTCGAACAGCTCGACCGCGAGCGCCAGCAGACGCTGTTCGAGGCCCAGCTGGACCTGGCCGCCGAATTCGAGCTGCCGGTATTGCTGCACGTGCGGCGAGCCCATGCGCCGACCATCGCCACCCTGAAACGCTTCAGGCTCAAGCGCGCCGGCATCATCCATGCCTTCGCCGGCAGCCATGAGGAGGCCCGCGAATACCTCAAGCTGGGCTTCAGGCTCGGCCTCGGCGGCGCGCCGACCTGGCCCCAGGCCAAGCGCCTGCGCAGGGTGGTCGGCCAGTTGCCGCTGGACGCCGTGGTGCTGGAGACCGACTCGCCGGACATGGCCCCGGCCATGCACCCCAATCAGCGCAACAGCCCGGAATACCTGCCGGAGATCTGCACCGAACTGGCCAGGCTGATGGGCGTCGACGCCGAACAGCTGGCCGACGCCAGCAGCCGCAACGCCCGCCAGCTGTTCGGCTGGAAGTACTGAGTCATCAGGTGCCGCGATCAGTCGACCAGGGTGCAGGCCATCACCAGCGCGTCCTCGCGCCCACCGACCGCCGGGTAGTAGCCGCGCCGACGGCCGATTTCGTTGAAGCCGTAGCGTTCGTACAGGCGATAGGCCGACTGGTTGCTGGCACGCACCTCGAGAAAGCACTCGCCGGCGTTGAGCTGCCGGGCGCGACACATCAGGTGCTCGAGCAGGCGCAGGCCCAGGCCACGGCCCTGGCTCTGCGGCTTGACGGTGATATTGAGCAGGTGCGCCTCGTCGATGATCACGTTGATCACCCCGTGACCGACCTGCTGGCCGCCCTCGAACATCAGCCAGCAGTCGTAGGACTTGAGGCTGTCGAGGAAGATGCCGCGGGTCCAGGGGTGACTGAAGGCGGCATATTCGACTTTCAGCACGGCCTCTATATCCGCCTCGGTCATCGGGCGGAAGCTGATCGCATCACTCATTCAGATTGACTCATCCAGCGTTGACGGACCCGGCGCATCGCCTGCCACAGCTCGGCCTTGCGCGCCGGCTCGTCCATCAGCAACTCCAGGCCCGGCACTGCCCAGGCGGCACCCAGGCCCTCGACCTGCAGCTCGCGATTGTAGGCCTGGGCATCGGCATCGCCGGCGAAGCGCACCGCCGGCAAGCCGACCAGCCACAGGCAGGCGCAGGGCGGCTGTTCCTCCAGGCGCGCGGCGACGAAGCTTTGCACGAACTCCAGCGCGGCCAGCGGGCCCTGGTCCAGGTTGCCGCGCACCAGCAGCGGCCAGCGCACCGGCTCGCCGATCGGATGCGGGTTGCCCGGCAGCCCGGCGGCGCGCAGCAGGTCCTTAAGCAGCAGGTAGGCCGGGTCGCGGCCCTGCAAGGGTTCGCCAGTAGGCAACTCGACCAGCAGCGCGCAGTCGCCGGCGCGCAGCAGCTGCAGGGCGAAGCGTGGCGGTGGCGCGCTCACCGGCCTGGCCGGCCTGGCGCTCTCGACCGATTCTTCGGCCGCCTCGGACTTGGCAGTGCGGGCCGTCGCGGCGGGACGTGGCACCTCGATCTTCGGTCGCTCGGCAATCGGCTCGGGTGCGCTCGGCGCGGACGGCCCCGGCGCAGCCTTTTCGCGCGCCTGAGGCGCGGCAGGCTCGGCGGCGACCGACGGCAACTCGGGCTCGGGCTCAGGCGGCGCCAGCAGCTCCGGACGCGAGGGCGCGGCAAACGGCAGCTCGACCCGCGGCAGCCAACTGGCCACCTGCATGGCACTCAGGTAGGCACGGCGGCGCAGCTCTGCAATCAAACGTCAGCCACCTGCGGATGGGCCTTCTGCGCGTCCTGCATCAGGTTGAGGGCATTGATGTAGGCCTTGGCCGAGGCCACCAGGATGTCGGTATCGGCGCCATTGCCGTTGACGATGCGCCCGCCCTTCTCCAGGCGCACGGTCACCTCGCCCTGGGAGTCGGTGCCCTGGGTGATGGCGTTGACCGAATACAGCAGCAGCTCGGCATCGGAGCCGGCGATCGCCTCGATCGCCTTGAAGGTGGCGTCCACCGGGCCGGAGCCCTGGGCCTCGGCGCCGACCTCGGCACCGTCGACGCTGAGCACCAGCTTGGCCAGCGGCACCTCGCCGGTCTTGCTCGCCACATCCAGGTAGACCAGCTTGAAGTGCTCCGAGGTTTCCTCGGCCAGGGTCTCGGAGACCAGGGCCTGCAGGTCTTCGTCGAAGATCTCGTGCTTCTTGTCGGCCAGTTCCTTGAAACGGGTGAAGGCGGCGTTCAGCTCGGCCTCGCCGGCCAGGGCGATGCCCAGCTCGTCCAGGCGCGAACGGAAGGCGGCGCGCCCGGAGTGCTTGCCCAGCACCATCTTGTTGGTGTGCCAGCCGACCGACTGCGCCGACATGATCTCGTAGGTCTCGCGGTGCTTGAGCACGCCGTCCTGGTGGATGCCCGACTCGTGGGCGAAGGCATTGGCACCGACGATGGCCTTGTTCGGCTGCACCGGGAAGCCGGTGATGCCCGAGACCATGCGCGAGGTGCTGAGGATGTGCGGGGTGTCGATGTTGGTGTGCACGCCGAGCAGGTCCTGACGGGTCTTGATCGCCATCACGATCTCTTCCAGGGCGGCGTTGCCGGCGCGCTCGCCGAGGCCGTTGATGGTGCACTCGACCTGGCGCGCGCCGGCCACCACGGCGGCCAGGGAGTTGGCCACGGCCAGCCCCAGGTCGTTGTGGCAATGCACCGAGAACACCGCCTTGTCGGCATTGGGGATGCGCTCGAGCAGCTGGCGGATGGTCTCGGCGTACTGGTGTGGAATCGCGTAGCCGACGGTGTCCGGGATGTTGATGGTGCGCGCGCCGGCGTCGATGGCCGCCTCGATGATGCGACAGAGGAAATCGATCTCGGAGCGGCCGGCGTCCTCGCAGGAGAACTCGACGTCGCTGCACAGGTTGCGCGCGCGCTTGACCGCATGCACCGCCTGCTCGACCACCTGGTCCGGCTGCATGCGCAGCTTGTACTGCATGTGGATCGGGCTGGTGGCGATGAAGGTGTGGATGCGCCCGGAGTTGGCCCCGGCCAGCGCCTCGGCGGCGCGGTCGATGTCGGCGTCCAGTGCCCTTGAGAGGCTGCACACGGTGCTGTCCTTGATGTTGTCGGCGATCGCCTTGACCGCGGCGAAGTCGCCGGGGCTGGCGATGGCGAAGCCAGCCTCGATCACGTCGACGCGCAGGCGCTCCAGGGCCTTGGCGATGCGCAGCTTCTCTTCACCGGTCATCGAGGCGCCGGGGCTCTGCTCGCCGTCACGCAGGGTGGTGTCGAAAATGATGACGCGGTCGTTGCTGCTCATGCTGGACTCCTCACGGATGCGCGGACGCACGCGCCCGACTCGGGGCGCATGTCGATAAGGGCTGATTGTCGCGTGAAATGCCGCGGGCGGGAAGCGCGGCGCAGGCCGTCATTCCGAGCAGGCCATCTCGCGTAAACGAAAACGCCCGCCAAAATGGCGGGCGTTGGGCTGATCGAGCGAGCTAGAGGCAGGCTAGGCGAAAGTGCGTAAGGACGCGGAGTTTACGACTGTAAATGAGCAGTCCGAGCGCACTTTCAACAACGCCTGGCCGACGCGCAGCCGATCAGAGGGCTTGGTCCCAGGGGCGGTCGCCGTTGGCGTCCTTGATCCGGGTCGGCAGGCCCATCACGTCCAGCAGCTTGAGGAACGGCTCGGCCGGCAGCTGCTCGACGTTGGCCATGTGCTGCACGTCCCAGTCGCCACGGGCGACCAGCAGGGCGGCGGCGACCGGCGGTACGCCAGCGGTGTAGGAAATGCCCTGGCTGTCGGTCTCGGCATAGGCGTCGGCGTGGTCGGCGACGTTGTAGATAAACAGCTCGGCGGGCTTGCCGTCCTTGCTGCCCTTGACCAGGTCACCGATGCAGGTCTTGCCGCTGTAGCCCGGGGCCAGTGAGGCCGGGTCCGGCAGCACGGCCTTGACCACCTTGAGTGGCACCACTTCCAGGCCCTCGGCGGTCTTCACCGGTTGCTCGGAGAGCAGGCCGAGGTTCTTCAGCACGGTGAACACGTTGATGTAGTGTTCGCCGAAGCTCATCCAGAAGCGCACGTTGGGCACGTCCAGGTGCTTGGACAGCGAGTGCACTTCGTCGTGGCCGGTCAGGTAGAGGTTCTGCTCACCGACCACCGGCAGGTCGTCGGTACGCTTGACCTCGAACATGCGGTTGCTGGTCCACTGGCCGTTCTGCCAGCTCCATACCTGTCCGGTGAATTCGCGGAAATTGATTTCCGGGTCGAAATTGGTGGCGAAGTACTTGCCGTGGGAACCGGCGTTGACGTCGAGGATGTCGATCGACTCGATCTTGTCGAAGTACTTTTGCTGCGCCAGGGCAGCATAGGCATTGACCACGCCCGGGTCGAAGCCGACGCCGAGGATGGCGGTCACGCCCTTTTCCTGGCATTCGGCCAGGTGCTTCCACTCGTAGTTGCCGTACCAGGGCGGCGTCTCGCAGATCTTGCCCGGTTCTTCGTGGATAGCGGTGTCCAGGTAGGCCGCGCCGGTGTCCATGCAGGCGCGCAGCACCGACATGTTGAGAAAGGCGGAGCCGACGTTGATGACGATCTGCGATTCGGTTTCGCGGATCAGGGACTTGGTCGCTTCGACGTCCAGGGCGTTCAGCGCGAAGGCCTTGATTTCGGCGGGCTGCTTGAGGCTGCCCTTGGCCTGGACGCTGTCGATGATGGCCTGGCATTTGGAGATGTTGCGCGACGCGATAGCAATACGACCGAGTTCGTCGTTGTGCTGCGCGCACTTATGGGCCACCACCTTGGCGACACCTCCTGCACCAATGATAAGAACGTTCTTCTTCAATTGTTTCACCCCCTTGTACTGCGGCCTCAGGAGAGGCTGGACAGGTAATCGTTAAAGCCAAACTCACGAACCACCTCGACGCTGCCGTCGAGTTGTTTCACCACAATGGCCGGCATCTTCAGGCCGTTGAACCAGTTCTTCTTGACCATGGTGTAGCCTGCCGCGTCGATAAACGACAGCCGATCGCCGATGGCCAGCGGACGATCGAATTGGTACTCACCGAAGATGTCGCCGGCCAGGCAGGATTTGCCGCACACCATATAGGTGTGCTCGCCGTCGCAGGGCGCCATCTTGGCGTTGAGCCGGTAGATCAACAGGTCGAGCATGTGCGCCTCGATCGAGCTGTCGACCACGGCCAGGTTCTTGCCGTTGTACAGGGTGTCGAGCACCGTGACTTCCAGGGAGGCGCTCAGGGTGATCGCGGCCTCTCCCGGCTCCAGGTAGACCTGCACGCCATAGGTCTCGGCAAACGCCTTGAGGCGCGCGCAGAACTTGTCCAGCGGGTAGCCTTCGCCGGTGAAATGAATGCCGCCGCCCAGGCTGACCCACTCGACCTGGTGCAGCAGATGACCGAAGCGCTCCTCGATGGTGGTGAGCATCTGGTCGAACAGCTCGAAGCTGGCGTTCTCGCAGTTGTTGTGGAACATGAAGCCGCTGATCTTCTCGATCACCCCGGCGATCTTCTCCGGGTCCCATTCGCCCAGGCGGCTGAACGGACGCGCCGGATCGGCCAGCAGATAGTCGGAGCTGCTCACCTGCGGATTCACGCGCAGGCCGCGAACCTTGCTCGCGGAGGCGTCGGCGTAACGCTCGAGCTGGCCGATCGAGTTGAAGATGATCTTGTCGCAGTTGGCCAGCATCTCGTCGATTTCATCGTCGGCCCAGGCCACGCTGTAGGCATGGGTCTCGCCGGCGAACTTCTGCCGGCCGAGCTTCAGTTCATAGAGGGACGACGAGGTCGTGCCATCCATGTACTGCTGCATCAGGTCGAACACCGACCAGGTGGCGAAGCACTTGAGCGCAAGCAACGCCTTGGCGCCGGACTGCTCGCGCACGTAGGCGATCTTCTCGAGGTTGCCCAGCAGCTTCTGTTTGTCGATGAGGTAGTACGGCGTCTTGATCATCTGTGTACCCGTGCCCGTTCTGCCGGCAGGAAATCAGCCAAGCTGACCCCTCCCCAAAAAGTGGAGGCGAATTGTGCCGACAACCGGCGCATATCGAAAGAGTATTGCGGAAATTTTAACCAACATTCGACCGTTGGCGGCGCATTGACGCACCATCGGCGCCGATCCGCCCCCCGATCTGACTCGCTCTCAAGCGCAGATGCGACCGCCTGACCCGGTGCCGGCGTCCATGGCTCAAGCATGGCAGGGACAGATGTCCATTTGATGGCCAGGCCCTGCGGCCTGGGTTTCAGGCGCGGCGGAACAGGCCCAGCAATTGCTCGGCAAGCATTGCCTGCAAGGCGTCGATGTCGAGCAGGGCCTGCCGCCCCAAACGCGCGGGGATGATCCGGTGCAGGTGCAGCGAAGGCATGCGCCCCTCGAACGTGCGCAGTTCCTCCTTGATCAGCACTGGCAGGAAGGGCTCGCCCCGACTCTGGCAGCGCCGCAGCAGCAGCTGGAGGCCTTCATGGAAGGGCAGTTCGCGGGACGCCACCAGGCGGTTTTCGCTGGCAACCTTGAGGTAGAGACCGCTATGCCCGAGGGCTTCGCCGGGCAGGATATGCGCACCGGTCGGCTCCACGGCCTGTGCCGGGATGTCGCCGTAAGTACTCTGCCAGGCCTGCTCGTCCGGCAGTATGGTGATATCGCCATGATCGCTGGGTGGAATCACCAGGCTGTAGCGACTGTAGAGCTTGCGCGCAAAGACCGAATAGATGCACAGGCGATTCTCGAAGCGGCGCAGAAATGCCAGCGCCTCGCTGCGGTCGCAGATCGCATCGAGTTCCCAGGCCAGCTCGCGCTGCCCGAGCAACGGACGCCAGTGATCATCGATGTGAGCGGCAAGGGTGGAGGACATGGCTTTGACCCGGCGTGCGTGCAATGCGGTGAAGACCCTCTCGCAGAAAGCATGCCAGCCCGCGTCGAGCACGGGCGCCAGGCTGCGGGCCCGGTCCTTGCTCGCGGCCCCGCCCAAGGGGTCCTAAACTGCCGCATTGGGTCACTTCGGCAGGACCGCAGCCTTCGATCGGTTCGCGTTCAGGCGCAGGCCGGCCGATGCAGTACAATCGGCGTTTTTTCCGATTGAGCGACCGGCCTTGCGATGATCGACCCCAAACGCGTACTGCGCGCCCTCGCCGAACACTGGACCCTGCTCGAGCCGCTCTGCGAGCGCTTCGACGCCGGCACCCTGAGCCTGGTCGAGCTGCGCAACCAGCTGACGGCGCAGCTGCCGGACAGCACGCCGGTGGACATCACCGCCCTGCTCGACCAGTGGATTCGCCTGGATATCCTGGTACCGGTGGCCAAGAGCCCCAACCGCTTCGAGCTGAACGCACAGATCCATGACTTCCTCGCCTACCTGCGGCGCGAGCACCGCCTGGGTCTGTGCCTGGAGATCGAGGCCTACCTGCGCCACCTCGAGCGCCTGGCCGGCTATATCCAGGATGCCTTCGAGGTGCGCGACGCGGCCGACCTGGCGCGTCAGTTGCGCCTGCTCGACATGCGCGTGCGCGATGTGCTGAAGAAGCTCGGCAACGACGAGCAGGCGCTGATCGCCGTGGCCGAGCGGGCCAAGACCAGCGACCGGCAGATCCCGTTGCGCCAGCGCTATGCCGAGGTGCTGGCGACCTGGGACGAATACGTCGAACCGATGATCCAGCTGGTCGCCGCCGATGGCGCCTTCGAGCAGGGCGTGTACCGCGTCGAGCACGTGCTGCTGCGCCTGCTCGGCGAGCAGCAGCGGCTCGGCCAGCTGGTCGACGACGACCTGCTGCTACGCACCCATGCGCGCATCCTGGAGATGCAGACCACCGCCCAGCTGACCCTGCGCAAGGCCCGCGAGCTGTTGCTGCCGCTGCGCGAGGAAGCGCGCCGGCACAACGCGGTGACCCGTGGCGCCGCCCTGGCCCTGTCGGTGATCCGCAAGAAGGGCCTGGACGCCGTGCCGCAGGCGGCGCTGCCGCTATTCACCCGGCCACAGAGCACCTTCCTCGGCAGCGCCGCCCAGGTCGAGGCCTACGTCTACGCCCTGGCCCGGTTCGAAGCCAAGCCGGCGCACTTCCCCAAGGCCAGCGGCAAGCGCAAGGGCGATGCCCCACGCGCGCCGCGCACCGCCCGCGAGATGATCGAGCGCTGCGAGCAGGCCCTGCCGCTGCCCGACCTGATGCTCTGGCTGCTGGAGCAGGAGCCAGAAGGCGCCACCGACGAGCTGCTCTACTGGTTCTCAAGGCTGTCGCGCGAAACGCGCTTCCAGCGTGAGCGCCTGGAGCGCCGCGACTACCTGACCCGCGAACACCAGCTCAACCTGAGCTCCTATGCCCTGATCAAGCCTGCGCCAGGAATGACCTCCGCATGAATATCGATTTGAAAGAAATGACCCAGCTCTCGGCGATCTTCCGCGAGCTGTTCAAGGGCTACCACCTGTCGCGCAGCGAACCGGAATGCTACGCCCAGTTGTCCAGCCAGCAGGACCAGTACCGCGCGCTGTTCAAGGCGCTCGGCTTCGAGCTGGTGTGCGACCCGCGCGGCTTCTACTACTTCGTTCCCGAGCAGATGGGCGCCCAGGTCAACAAGACCGCCCAGCGCCTGGCGTTGTTCACCTTCATCCTGGTCGAACACCTGGCCGATCAGGGCCGCGACCCGCTGGCCGTGCTGGACGGCGGCAGCGTCGGCCGCGATGAATTGCCGGCGCTGCTGGACAAGTACCGCGACCTGTTCCTGCAGGCCGAGGTCACCACCCAGGAAGAGCTGGAAGACAAGATCATCCGCCGCCTGACCCAGCTCGGCTTCGCCGAGGACAGCAACGGCGTGTACCGCTTCCTGCCGCCGATGCACCGTTTCCTCGACGTCTGCCTGTCGGTGCAGCACGACCGCGACCTGGCCGCCAGCCTGCACAGCAGCGAACTGTCGCTGCCGGCACCGCTGCTGATCGACGATGACAGTGGCGAGGCGATCATCGCCATCGACAGCATGGACAACGCCGAAGAATCCGAAGAAGACGCCCTGGCCCGCGCCATGGCCGAAGAACGCGCACTGCAGGAGAGCGAAGCATGAGCCAGGAACGCTACGGCATTCGCCGCTTCGCCCTGCTGAATACCGCCGGCTACAGCCTCGGCCTGTTCCCGCTGGAGAACCCGCTGTCGGTATACGGCGCCAACAACCTGGGCAAATCCGCCTCGATCAACGCACTGCAGTTCCCGATCCTGGCGCGCATGTCGGACATGAGCTTCGGCAAGTACAGCCTGGAGCAGTCGCGCAAGTTCTACTTCGCCACGGACACCAGCTACATCCTGGTGGAAGTCGCCCTGCCCCACGGCCCCCATGTGATCGGCGTAGCCGGGCGCGGCCCGGGCGGCGGCTTCGGCCACCAGTTCTTCGCCTATCAGGGCGAACTGGACCTGGAGCATTACCAGCAGGGCGGCACCTGCCTGCGCCAGCGCGAGCTGTTCAACAACCTCGAGCGCGCCGGCATCAAGGCCTTCGAGCTCAAGCCGGACGAGCTGCGCCGCCTGCTGGTTGGCGGGCACACCAGCATTCCCCTGGACCTGACGCTGATTCCGCTGCGCTCGACCAGCGAGCAGAGCCTGAAGACCTTCCGCGCGCTGTTCATCAACCTGCTGCATATGCGCGAGATTACCGCTGCGAAACTGAAGCAGCTGTTCCTCGACGCCTTCGAGCACAGCCTGCGCTCGGGCAGCGTCGACTACATCGCCGCCACCGAGGAAGCCTTCCGCGACGTGCGGCGCATGGAGCAGGACTACCAGGCGCTGGTTGGCGCCGGCCCTCTGATCGAGGCGCTGGCCGCCGGCGTGGCCCAGCGCGAACAATTGCGCGGCAAATTGCACCGCATCTCGCCGTTGCTCGACTCGCTGCTCGGCACCTGGCAGGACTACGCGGGTGCGCGCCGCGAGGAACTGGTGATCCAGGCCGAACACTACCGCGCCGAGCAGGACGGCCTGCAGCAGGAGCAGCGCGGCGGCACCCAGGAACTGATGCGTCTGGAGCGCGAGATCAGCGAGGTCCAGCGCTGGCTCGGCGAGCTGGCGGTGCTGAAGAACCGCTTCGCCCTGGTCAGCGACGCCCAGGTCCTGGAAGCCCAGTTGCTCGCCGCCAAGGATGCCCACGACGAACTGGCAGGCGCCCTGGCCCAGTCGCGGCAGTTTTCCAGCGAAGACCTGGACGAGCGCCTGCGCGACCTGGAAAAACGCTTGAAGTCGGTCAAGCAGCAGCTCGACCACGCTGACAACAACAGCTACGCCAGGCTGCGCGAGGAGTTCAGCCAGCAGGATGTCGATCGCCTGATGCGCCTGTTCAACGGCCAGCTGTTCAGCCTGCCACTGGGTGAAAAAGGCATCGCCCTGGACGACGGCGAAGCCTGGGTCAAATCCCTGGAGGCGGTGCTGGACGGCTTCAAGGGCGAACGCTTCGAGGCCCCCGGGCTGTCCATCGACCTCTCGCACATCGAGCCGCCGGCGCTGCAGGCGCTGGCCGACCGCGCCGCCCTGCGCGACCAGAAGGATCGCCTCGAGCGCGAATACAAGCAGCTCAAGACACAGCAGGCGGTCGCCGCCGACCGCGCGGCGAGCAAGGCCCAGGCCGAGCAGCTGTACCAGGCGGTACTCGATGCGCAGAAGGCCCTGGAAGACTTCCGCCGCAGCCAGACCCTGGCCGCCGAGGAAGACGCCAAGCTGGAGCAACTGGCGCAGCTGGAGGCCGCCCAGGACGAGCTCAAGCGTACCAGCGACGCCTTTACCGAGCGGGTCCAGCAACTGTCCGCCAAGCTGCAACTGGTCGGTCGCCAGCTCGCCGACCTGGAGGCCAAGGAGCGCACCCTGGAAGACGCCCTGCGCCGCCGCCAGCTGCTGCCGGCCGACCTGCCGTTCGGCACCCCCTTCACCGACCCGGTAGACGATTCGCTGGACAACCTGCTGCCGCTGCTAAACGACTATCAGGACGCCTGGCAGGGCCTGCAGCGGGTCGACGGCCAGATCGAGGCGCTGTACGCTCAGGTGCGCCTCAAGGGCGTGGCCAAGTTCGACAGCGAAGACGATGTCGAGCGTCGCCTGCAACTGCTGATCAACGCCTACGCGCACCGCCAGGACGAGGCTCTGACCCTGGCCAAGGCCCGCCGCGCGGCGGTCACGGATATCGCCCGGACCCTACGCAACATTCGCAGCGACTACGACAACCTGGAACACCAGTTGGCGCTGTTCAACCGCGAGATCAACAAGCGCCAGGTGTCCAACCTGGAGAGTTTCCGCATCGTCCTGGCGCCGAACAAGGAAGCGCTCAAGCACATCGACCAGATCATCCACAGCGCCGGCCAGTACGAGCAAGGCGAGACCCTGTCGGTATTCGACCTGCAGCAGGGCGGCGAGCAGGACGCCAGGAACGAGCAGGCCAAGGAGTACCTGGCCCGCCTGGTGGCGGCCAACCACAACCAGCTGGGCCTGAAGGACTTGTTCGAGCTGGCCTTCGAGATCACCAAGGTCGGCGGCGCGCCGGTGATCCACACCGACATCGACGGTGCGGCTTCCAACGGCACCACCATGACCATCAAGGCGCTGACCAACATGTACCTGCTGCTGCACCTGATGGACCGCGAACAGGCCGGTCGGGTGCGCCTGCCCTACTACCTCGACGAGGCCGCGGACATCGACGAGCGCAATCAGCAGGCGCTGATCGAAACCAGTCTGCAGCTGGGCTTCGTGCCCATCCTCGCCTCGGTCAAGCCGCAGGTCTCCGCCCACGTGGCCATCGACCTGGAGGGCGGCAGCGGCCCGAACGGCATCTATATCGACGAGGCGGACTGGAAGTTTATCCGCCCCCGTGAGCCGGCCAAGACCGAGAATGTGCGACAGGAGGTCAGCGCAGAACCGGCCTGACTCGGCCGCCGGACGCGACAAGGGCCGCAGTTGCGGCCCTTGTCGTTTCAATCGCTTCTATTTCGGCAAGGCGACCTTCGGTGCCCACTGCAACCACTCATCCTGCGGGTCGTCGAACAGGGCGAAGGTCTGCCCGGGCCTGGCCTGCATGCCCATCTGCTCCTGTTCCGGGGTGGCGAAGGCGACCCCGCCGGCGATGATGGTCTCTAGCGACTCGCTGCGCACCTTTACGCCCTTGAACAGCCCGGCCTCGACGCCGATGCCGGTGGTATTCCAGAAACGGCTGCCGGTATGCACCAGCCCGGCGTAACGCGGCTCGATGAGGATATGGATGAGTACCCGGTCGGCCGTGGGCCCCAGTTCGAAGCCGACCACCTTGCCCACCGGCACCTCGCGATAGGTCACCGGCACCCCGGGCTTCAGCGAGCTGCGCCGCGCCGCGCTGAGCACCAGGGCCAGGCCAGGCTCGCGCAGCGCCGGATTCGGCGGCTCGGACAGGGCGATAAACGCGGTCTGTTTGCCGCCCGGCTTGTCCGCCGGCAGCACCTCCAGGTAGTGGCCGCCGACCAGGGTGTCCAGATTGGTGACCTCGGTCAGGCTCAGCTCGGGCTTGACCACCCAGAACTGCGTGCCGGCACGGGCGATCTGCTTCGCGGCCTGAGTGATTCGCGCCTGCAGGATCACGGCCTGCAGGTCATCGCTGAGCTCGATGGAGTCGACCTTGCCGACGTCCAGGCCCTTGTAGCGAATCGCCGTCCCCGGGCTCAGGCCATCGCCACGTTGCAGGCGGATGCTGATCGCCTGACCGCCCTGCAGAGCGCTATCGCGACTGTCATAGAGGGCGAAGCGCGGCACCCGCGTGGCCATCACCGGGGCCTTCAGGTCGGCGGTCTCGAAGGCGATACCGCCGGCCAGCAGGGTCTGCAACGATTCGCTCTTCACCTCGACACCGGACAGGCCGCCCTTCAGGGTGATGCCGCTGGCGTTCCAGAAGCGTGTGCTGCTGTTGACCAGGTGGGCGTACTCCGGCTCGATATGCACGCCGAAAGTCACTCGCTGGCTGTCACGCGACAATTGCACGCTCTGCACCGAGCCCACCTTTACCTGGCGGTAGAGGATCGGGTTGCCGACCTCCAATGAGCCCCGACTGTCGCTCGACAGCACCAGGTGCAAGCCTGGCGCCGCGAGATCCAGCGGCGGTGCCTTGGCCCGCGCCTCAAACTCGCGCCTGGGCGTCGCGCCCTTCTCGCCCGGGCGCACGGCGATGTAGTTGCCCTTGACCAAGGCCTCCAGGCCGGTGATGCCGGCCAGCGAGATCGACGGTTTGACCACCCAGAACTCGGCACCTTCGACCAGATAATCCTCGGTGCGCGGGTCGAGCGTCACTTCGGCGGTGGCCGCCATCAGATCCTCGCTGACCTTCAGGGCCTTGAGACTGCCGACCTGGATGCCATTGAACAGCACCGGGGTACGCCCCGCCTCGAGCCCCTCGAAATCGCTGAACTTGACCAGAATCCTGATCCCCGCCTGGGCGGCGTCGAAATCCTCGTAGAGCCGAAACGGCAGGCTCGGGTCGGTCGGCGGGCTATCCTTGCGATGCTCGGGCGTCGCAAAGGCAATCCCTCCGGCGACTATGCTGGCGAGCGACTCGCTGCGCAGCTTGAAACCGGACAGGCCGGCATTGATCGTGATGCCGCTGGCATTCCAGAAGCGCGTATGTTTACGCACCAGATGGGCATAGAGCGGGTTGATGAAGATCTTGATCTCGACCGTACTCTGGTCCTCGGCCAAAGCGTAGCTCTTAACTCGCCCCACCTGGACCTGCTTGTAGAACACCGGGCTGTCCCTACCCAGCGAGCCCAGGCGATCGGCCTTGAGGGTCAGGTGCAGTCCAGGCTCGGAATCCGACAACGGCGGAGCCTCGGCCAGGGCAGTGAAGCGACGACTCGGCTCGCCTTCGCCCGGACTGAGGGTGATGTAGTTGCCCGAGACCAGGGTCTCGAGACCGGTAATGCCGGCCAGGCTGACACTCGGCTTGACCAGCCAGAAGCGCGTCCCGGCACGCAGGCTCTCCTGCATGTCCTTGCTGATTTCCACGGTCGCCACCACCCCGCGCTGCTCTTCGCTGCTATCCAGCGCCAGTGCCTTGACCTTGCCGATCGACATGCCTTTGTAGATCACCTCGGTCTTGCCGGCCTGGATCCCTTCGCCACTCTTGAAGATGACCTGAATCTCGACCCCGGCCTGACTGTAGGCACGCCAGCCCAGCCAGCCGCCTATCAGCAGGGCAAGCAGGGGTAGCACCCAGATTGCCGACCAGTTGGACGCCGGACGAACTCTTGCCGATGGCAATTCACTCATGGTCGAAATGCGACTCCGTGTTGTCCCAAATCAATCTGGGGTCGAAGGTCAGTGCAGCCAGCATGGTCAGAATCACCACGCTGGCAAATGCCATCGCCCCCAGCCCCGGCTCGATACTGGCCAGGCTTCCGAAATTGACTACCGCCACCAGAATGGCGATGACGAAGATATCCAACATGGACCAGCGGCCAATCCACTCGATGAAGCGGAACACCAGGATTCGCTGGCGGGCCGACATGGGCTGGTGACGCTGAATCGAATACAGGAGCAAGGCGATGCCCACCAGCTTGAACGTCGGCACCAGGATGCTGGCGATGAACACCACCGCCGCTATCGGCAGCATGCCCAGGTGCACCAATTCCAACACACCGGACATGATGGTATCGGACTGGCCTTTACCCAGCGAATTGACCGTCATGATCGGCAGCAGATTCGCGGGTATATAAAGCACCGTTGCGGTCAGCAACAGCGCCCAGGTCCGCGCCAGGCTGTTGGGCCGTCGCGCATGCACCACGCCCCCACAACGCGAGCAGTATTGCCTCGCTAAGGAAGGATCCAGAGGATTGAGCTGATGGCACTCGTGGCAGATCAGCAGTCCGGCATCAATCGCCCGCATGCACGTCCTCTCCCGAGAGCGCCTGCCAGATCTGATGGGGCGCCATGGTGACCTCGAGCCAGACCTGGATTAACAACAAAGCGATGAAACAGAACAATCCCAGCCCGATGTTGAGGTCCGCCAGCTCCACCAGTTTGACGATGGCGACCAGAATACCCATCAGGTAAACCTCAAGCATGCCCCAGTCGCGCAAGTGGTGATAGATGCGATAGAGCAGCAGCCCATAGGCGCGGCCTATATCCAGGCGAATGCTCAACAGTACCAACAACTGACAGAGCAATTTGAGCAACGGAATGGCCATGCTGCAGAGAAAGACCACCGCCGCCACCCCCTGCATGCCACTGCCATAGAGGCCGATTACCGCCCCCCACAGCGTGTCGACGGCAGTCTGCCCCAACAGGTTGAGCTGCATGATCGGCAGAAAATTGGCCGGCACATAAAGCAACAGAGCGGCCAACACCAACGCCAGACTGCGACGAATAACCTGATGACGATGGCTATAGAGCTCGTAACCACAACGAGGGCACTCCGCTTGCTCGCCATCGCCGACAGGTGTCTTGCGCATCAGCAAGTCACACTCGTGGCAGGCAATCAGCTGCTCGATCGGCAACTCGGACAGCGCTACGGGCTCGGTCAGTTCAGGCATACACGGGTTCTCGCAGAGATGCCTCTATTCTAGAACAGCAAGCTAGCGGACAGCCCACGGTCGGGCTGTTAAGGACCGCTACACCTGCCCTGCCTTTGAAGTCATTTTTCCCGCGCAAAGACAAACCCCCCAGCTGCGTTAGCGGCTGGGGGGTTTGGTTTTAGAAGCTTGACGATGACCTACTCTCACATGGGGAGACCCCACACTACCATCGGCGATGAATCGTTTCAC
>NZ_JBFTEG010000060.1:0-500 GCF_041027545.1 Pseudomonas zhanjiangensis
TGAACGAGCCCCTTGAAACACAGGACACCGTTTCCCCCTTACCATAAGGGATAGGCAAACGACTGTGTTTATGACTACCAGCAAAGACAAAACCTTCGAAGTGCTCGGCCAGGAGCGGCGTCGCCGCTGGAGCGTCGAGGAGAAACTGGCCATGGTGCGCGAGAGCCTAGAGCCCGGGCAAAGCGTCTCGGTGGTGGCCCGGCGCAACGGCATCAACCCCAACCAACTGTTCCACTGGCGCAAGCTCTACCAGGACGGCAGCCTCTCGGCGGTCAGTGCCGGTGAAGCGGTGGTGCCTGCTTCAGAGCTGGCCGATGCCCTCAAGCAAATCCGCGAACTGCAACGGATGCTGGGCAAGAAGACCATGGAGGCAGAGATCCTCAAGGAAGCCGTGGAGATCGCCCGCTCGCGAAAATGGATTGCGCACTCACCCTTGTTGCCGGGGGACGACCAGTGAAAGCGGTCAGTGAGAGTCTCGGTGTGGCGCGCTCGCAATTGAC